>NZ_JARWKS010000011.1:0-131087 GCF_029846405.1 Cobetia sp. 29-18-1 | reverse complement strand
TGCATCGAGCGTTTTGAGTTCCCAAAGTGTCAACCTATTTCAGGACTAGACACTGTATGTCCTGATTGCGCCCACATGACCTGGTCGCATCCGGCCAGCGTCGTCACTTGCCGGTGTGACCACGCTCGGCCTCAGTCATGCAGATAGCGATCTGCCGTCTGGATGTAGAGTGCCTCGACCTTGGCGCGCGCCCAGGGCGTGCGGCGCAGAAACTTGAGGCTCGAGTTGATGCTCGGGTCGCTGAGGAAGCAGTTGATGGGAATCAGCTCGCCCAGGGTCTCGAAGCCGTAGTGGTCCACCAGCCAGGTCAGCAGTGCCTTGAGGGTGACGCCGTGCAACGGGTCCAGGCGGGAAGTGGATGGGGGTGCGTCGCTCATGCGGGCTCCTGTTGATGGTATCGTGGGCGCTTGTCGGGCCTGAGGCGCGTGAAGTGCCGCCGTGAATGACGCTATTCTACGCGTATGTGTCGCCAGTGCGCGGCGAGTTTTTGCAGGAGTCAGCAAGATGATGCAGGAAGAGGGGCAGGTCACGGGGCATGGCAAGGAAGGCGTCTGGGTCGAGACCCAGCGTCGCTCCACCTGTGGTGCCTGCAATGCGCGCAGTAGCTGTGGCAGCGGCCTGTTGAGCCAGTTTTCGCGTCGCAAGCCGCATCGCGTGCTGATCCATGTGCCGGCAGGCGAAGACTTGCCGATGGTGGGCGAGCGGGTGGTGATCGGCATCGATGAGTCGGCGTTTCTGCGCAGTGCGGGCCTGCTGTATGGCCTGCCGCTGGTCAGCGGCATGCTGGGGGGGATCGTGGCCGAGCAGCTGGCGGGCGCTGGCACCCTGGCGGTGCCGTTGGGCTTCGCGCTCTCGTTGGCGGCGGGCCTGATGGCCGTGCGCTGGCATGCCGCGCGCCCTGAACGACAGGCACTCTATCGGCCACGCTTGATGCGTCGTCTCGGCATGGACGCGATGGCGATCAAGGCGCTGTAATCGTCGTGCTCAAGTGATGACGTGCTCAAGTGTTAGCGGTAGTCGACTCTCTCGGCAGATCGGGGAGTGACTTGCGTAGTCGGCAGGTGGCGTCGTCAGTCTGCATCGGGCTGGCCTCGGCACCTGTCGGATGTTGGCGACGCATGGTTGCGTCCAGCGCGGCACCAATCGCTGAACTTCAACGACGCTTCGACGTCAATGAGAAGGACGCCGCCAGCGATGTGACGCTGCCATCGTCAGTAGTTGCGTGATTGCACGCCTGATAACAAGTGATGACAGGACGTACCAGGAGCCGCACTGATGAAATCCCTTTCCCGCCTGATGGTACCTGCCTTGGCCATGGCTGCCCTGATGGGCTCCCAGCTGGTTCAGGCTCGTGAATTGCCCGACTTCACCCAGCTGGTCAAGGACTCGGCGCCCGCGGTGGTCAATATCGCGACCACCACCGAGATCCAGCGCAGCTCGGGGCCGGTGTTCCGTGGGCCCAATGGCGAAGAGATGCCCGAATTCTTCAAGCGCTTCTTCGGTGATCAGCTGCCTGGTCCGGGCCGTGGGGGCGTCGAGAAGCGCTCCAGTCTCGGGTCTGGCTTCATCATCTCCGATGATGGCTACATCATGACCAATGCCCACGTCATCGACGGTGCCGATGAGGTGATGGTGCGCCTCAACGACCGTCGCGAACTCAAGGCGCAGGTGGTCGGCGAGGACAAGAAGACCGATATCGCGCTGCTCAAGGTCAAGGCGGAAGACCTGCCGACCTTGCCGATGGGCGACAGTGATGCGCTGGAAGTCGGCGAATGGGTGGCCGCGATCGGCTCACCGTTCGGCTTCGATCATTCCGTCACCGCCGGTATCGTCAGCGCCATCGATCGCACTCTGCCGTCGGACGCCTATGTGCCGTTCATCCAGACCGATGTGGCGATCAATCCGGGCAACTCCGGTGGGCCGCTGTTCGATCTCGATGGCGATGTGGTGGGCATCAACTCCCAGATCTATACCCGCTCCGGCGGCTTCATGGGCGTGAGCTTCGCGATTCCGATCAATGTGGCGATGGATGTCGCCGACAAGCTCAAGACCGATGGACGCGTGGACCGCGGCTGGCTGGGCGTCGTCATTCAACCGGTGTCCAAGGACCTGGCCGAATCCTTCGGGCTGGACCGTGCACGCGGTGCGCTGATCGCCGATCTTGATCCGGACGGCCCTGCTGCTGCTGCTGGCCTCAAGAGTGGCGACATCATCACCGCCGTGGATGGCAAGGCGGTCGAGAGCTCGGCTTACCTGCCGCGCATGGTCGGTGCCAGCTCGCCGGGCGATTCGCTCAAGCTCTCCATCCTGCGCGATGGCAAGAGCCAGACGCTGACCGCCAAGGTCGGCCATTGGCCGGGCAGTGAGCAGGCGCATGCCGGCAAGGCCAGTGACGACAAGCAGGGGCTGGGCGTTGCGGTGGCAGAGCTCGACAAGGCCAGCTTGAACGAGCTCAACCTCGATCATGGGGTGCGTGTGATGGAAGTCGACCCGCAGGGCGTGGCTGCCGAGGCAGGCATCAGCGCTGGCGATGTACTGGTCGAACTCAATCAGCAGCCGTTGACCAGCGTGCAGGCGCTGCGCGATGTGGTCGCCAAGCTGCCGACCAACCGTCCGGTCTCGCTGCGCCTGGTGCGCAATGGTCGCCCGCTGTACATCGCACTGCGCATGCGTGCCGACAGCGACAAGTGATCCCGCCAGCGCCTGACGCAAGCGTCAAGAACTTGGGCGACGAGCGCGCAGGCAACAGAGAGTGACCGCCACCGGCAGGACGGCGGTCACTCCGGTAGCAGACGGGGCGCACGGGCGACTGTGCGCCCCGTCTGCTACCGGGCGGCCCTGCGGTTCACCCGAGATCAGGCGGGTTGTGACAGGGCCGGACGGGCGCAAAAGGCAACGCCTTCTATCATCGCTTGTGGTCGGACTGTACAATGCGTGCAATTCGATTTCCGTCGTCTCCCGTGTTGGCCGTGTGATTTCACGGAGACGGGCACAAATACAGAGCAGTGATCCATGACCGAACGCGTAACGCCGCCGTCCTTGAAGCATATCCGCAACTTCTCAATCATCGCCCACATTGACCACGGCAAGTCCACGCTGGCTGACCGCATCATCCAGCTGTGCGAAGGCTTGAGCGACCGTGAGCTCAAGGAGCAGGTGCTTGACTCGATGGACATCGAGCGTGAGCGCGGCATCACCATCAAGGCGCAGTCGGTGACCCTCGACTACCACGCTGACGATGGTAATACCTATCAGCTGAACTTCATCGATACGCCGGGGCACGTCGACTTCTCCTATGAAGTCTCGCGCTCGCTGTATGCCTGTGAAGGGGCGCTGCTGGTGGTCGATGCCGGCCAGGGCGTCGAGGCCCAGTCGGTGGCCAACTGCTACACCGCCATCGAGCAGGGCCTCGAGGTGCTGCCGGTTCTCAACAAGATGGATCTGCCGCAGGCGGACCCGGAAAAGGTCTCCCAGGAGATCGAGGAGATCATCGGTCTGGACGCGACGGATGCCTGTCAGGTGTCGGCCAAGTCCGGCATGGGCATGGAAGCGCTGCTCGAGCGTCTGGTGCGTGACATTCCGCCGCCCAAGGGCGATCCGGAGGCACCGCTGCAGGCGCTGATCATCGATTCCTGGTTCGACAACTACCTCGGCGTCGTCTCGCTGGTGCGTATCTTCGACGGTACCCTGAAGAAGGGCGAGAAGATCCGCCTGAAGTCCACCGGCCGTGACTGGGAAACCGGCGCGATCGGTATCTTCACGCCCAAGCGCAAGGAAACCGGCGTGCTGCGCGCCGGCGAGGTCGGCTTCATCGTCGCCGGTATCAAGGACATCATGGGCGCGCCGGTGGGTGACACCATCGTGCACACCAAGACCGCCGACAAGGTCGAGCGTCTGCCGGGCTTCCAGAAGGTCAAGCCGCAGGTGTATGCCGGCATGTTCCCGATCAGCTCCGATGACTACGAGGACTTCCGTGACGCGCTGCAGAAGCTGGCGCTCAACGATGCCTCGCTGGACTACGAGCCGGAGAACTCCGACGCGCTGGGCTTCGGTTTCCGTGTCGGTTTCCTCGGCACCCTGCACATGGAGATCATCCAGGAGCGTCTGGAGCGCGAGTACAATCTCGATCTGCTGACCACCGCGCCGACGGTGATCTATGAGGTGCTGATGGACAACGGCGATGTGCTGCCGGTGTCCAACCCGTCCAAGCTTCCGGACATGGCCAACGTCGATGAGCTGCGCGAGCCGATCTGCCGCGCTACCATCCTCGTGCCGCAGGAATATGTCGGCAACGTCATCACCGAGTGCGTCAATCGTCGTGGCGTTCAGCTCGACATGCAGTTCCTGGGCAGCCAGATCCAGCTGATCTATGAACTGCCGATGGCAGAAGTGGTGATGGACTTCTTCGATCGCCTCAAGTCCATTTCCAAGGGCTATGCGTCACTGGATTACAGCTTCGAGCGCTTCGAGGCGGCCAAGCTGGTGCGTCTGGACGTGCTGATCAACGGCGATCGCGTCGATGCACTGGCGGCGATCATCCACCGTGATCACGCACATGGCCGCGGCCGTCTGCTGGTCGAGAAGATGAAAGAGCTGATTCCGCGTCAGATGTTCGATGTGGCGATCCAGGCTGCCGTCGGTGGCCAGGTCGTGGCACGCTCCACCGTCAAGGCGCTGCGCAAGAACGTGACCGCCAAATGTTACGGCGGCGACGTCAGCCGCAAGAAGAAGCTGCTCGAGAAGCAGAAAGCGGGCAAGAAGCGCATGAAGCAGGTCGGCCGGGTGGAAATTCCCCAGGACGCCTTCCTTGCCGTGCTCAAGATGAACGACTGAGGCAGGCCGCCGTCTGGCGGCTTGCCACCAAGACCCAGGGCAGACAGGGACAACGATGGATTTCTCGCTAGTATTGGTGATTGCCGTAGCGGTAGCCGGCGTGGTGTGGTTGATAGACCTGGTTGCCCTGCGCAGTGCGCGCAAGGCGCGTGTGGCCAAGGCCGAGGCCTCCGTCGAAGGAGAACTGGACGCTGGCACGCGTGAGAAGCTGGCGCGTGACCCGTGGCCGGTGGACTATGCCAAGTCCTTCTTCCCGGTACTGCTGCTGGTGCTGGTGGTGCGCTCCTTCGCGTTCGAGCCGTTCCAGATTCCGTCCGGCTCGATGCTGCCGACGCTCAAGATCGGCGACTTCATCCTGGTCAACAAGTATGACTATGGCCTGCGCCTGCCGGTGGTCGACACCAAGGTGCTGGAAGTCGGCGAGCCGGAGCGTGGCGATGTGATGGTGTTCCGTTTCCCGGAGGATCCGTCCACCAACTTCATCAAGCGCGTCGTCGGCCTGCCGGGCGATACCATTCGCTACGAAGGCAAGCAGCTCTACGTGAATGGTGAGGCCATCGGCAAGACATTGAATGCGCGCAACTCCAGTGAACAATCCGGTGAAGACCTGCTGGATGAGACACTGGGGAAACACGCGCATCAAATCTACAATAACCCTCAGGACCCCGGCCCGCAGATGCGCGAGATCCGGGTGCCGGAAGGCATGTACTTCGTGATGGGTGACAACCGTGATCACTCCAACGACAGCCGCTACTGGGGCTTCGTGCCGGAAGAGAACATCGTCGGCAAGGCGGTGGCGGTGTGGATGCACTGGAAAGAAGGGTTCCCGGACTTTTCCTCGGTACGCCTGATTCATTGATCAGTGCATTGACCGGGCCGCCGAGAGGCGGCCCGGTCGTGTCTGGCAGGGCCACATTGGCCCGCCGGCCTTATCAGTGCGGATTTTCGACATGGGACGATGCGTCGTGCCTGCCATGTCAACCTGCTGTTCATCATGTCGGACCCGTGGCCACAAGCTTGCGGGCAGCGCGGCTGACGAATATCGGATTGGGATGGTGGCAATCGGCAACTCCTCAAGCCGCGTAGGCTTCGGGCATCGCGAGACATGTCGAAGACGACAGGCATCAGCCAGCATGACTGATGCACCATTCGACAGGACGCCCGCGGGCGTCAGCGACAAAAAGAGAGTAGGGAGACCTGTGAGTAGCCCGCTGAATGCCTTTGTAAAGCGTATCGGCCACACCTTCGAGGATGCGAGCCTGCTGGAACTGGCTCTGACCCATCGAAGCTATGGTGGCCAGAACAATGAGCGTCTCGAATTCCTTGGCGATTCCATCGTCAACTTCGTGATCGCCGAAGCGCTGTTCCTGCGCTTCCCCCAGGCCCGTGAAGGCCAGCTGTCACGCCTGCGTGCGCGCCTGGTCAAGGGCCAGACCCTCGCGGAGCTGGCGCGTGAATTCAATCTCGGCGAGAACCTGCGTCTGGGCTCCGGCGAGATGAAAAGCGGCGGTCACCGTCGCGAGTCCATTCTGGCCGATGCCGTGGAAGCTGTGATCGGCGCCATCTATCTGGACGCCGGCATGCAGGTGGCACGTGAACACGTGCTGCGCTGGTACGCCACTCGTCTTGAAGCGCTGAATCTTCAGGACACCCAGAAAGACCCCAAGACGCGTCTGCAGGAATTCCTGCAATCGCGTCAGGCGGCACTGCCGCGTTATGAGGTGACCAGCGTCGAAGGCGAAGCGCATTCGCAGACCTTCAGCGTCGATTGCCACGTCGAGATGATCGACACCAAGACCACAGGCGTCGGCTCCAGCCGCCGTCATGCTGAACAGCAGGCGGCCGAGTTCGCGCTGCAACTGCTCGAACCTGCCCGCGGAGGCCGCTCATGAGCCATACCCCAGAAGACAACGTCACCCCGAGCGGCGACGCCCCTGATCACTCCACTGATAACGGCGTCGGCACCCCGGATGCCCTCGAGGGCATGCTGGCCGCCGCCGGCGTCAGCGATCAGCCGCTGCCGGATACCCGCTGTGGCTTCGTCGCCATCGTCGGTCGCCCGAATGTCGGCAAGTCGACGCTGATGAACCACATCCTGGGCCAGAAGGTCTCGATCACCTCGCGTCGTCCGCAGACCACGCGTCACCAGGTGATGGGTATCCACACCGAAGAGGGCACCCAGTGCGTCTTCGTCGATACCCCGGGGATCCACATCATGCAGCGCGATCGCAACAAGGCGATCAACCGCTTCATGAACCAGGCCGCCACCCAGGCGCTGCGTGACGTCGATGCCGTCGTCTTCATCGTCGACCGCACCCGCTGGATGGAAGAAGACCAGATCGTGCTCGAGAAGCTGGCCCACGTGAAGGCGCCGGTGATTCTGGTGGTCAACAAGATCGATTGGCTCAAGGACAAGACCACCCTCGCGCCGTGGCTGCAGAGCCTGCAGGAACGTCGTGACTTCGCGGCCATCATTCCGATGTCGGCCAAGAACGGCACCAACATCGATCTGCTGCTCGAGAACGTGATGAAGCGTCTGCCGCAGGGCGAGCACATGTTCGCGGACGACCAGATCACCAACAAGAGCTCTCGCTTCCTGGCCTCCGAGCTGGTGCGCGAGAAGGTGATGCGTCAGCTGGGTGACGAACTGCCCTACCAGATGACCGTCGAGATCGAGGAATTCAAGACCGATCAGCGCGGCACCCTGCACATCAGCGCGCTGATGATGGTCGAGCGTCAGGGTCAGAAGAAGATCCTGATCGGCGAGAACGGCGAGCGCATCAAGAACATCGGCCGTGAAGCGCGTCTCGAGATGGAGCGTGCCTTCGACGCCAAGGTCATGCTGAACCTGTGGGTCAAGGTCAAGCGTGGCTGGTCGGATGACGAGCGTGCCCTGAAGAGTCTGGGTTACACCCACGACAAGGACTGACGACGTCGCGCGAGCGGTGCAAGGCGGTGGCGATCCGAGAGGGTCGCGACTGCCATGTGCTGCCCGTCGCTGATCCGATGTTCTCGCGGCCTCTGTCGCGCACCGCCTGGCCCTGTCCAGGCGGTCTCGTTTCTTGCCAGCCCCTCTGCCAGTCCTTCTGCCAGCTTTTTTTGCCAAGCCACCGTCTGACGTGAGCCTGCCTGATGACGCCGCAACCGGCCTTCCTGCTGCATCGCAAGCCTTACCGTGAAACCAGTGCCATCATCGAATTGCTGACCCTCGAACACGGAAGGGTGCGCGCGGTGGCGCGTGGCGTTCAGCGCCCGGGCAGCAAGGCGCGCGCACGACTGCAGCCGTTCACGCCTTTGCATGTCACCTGGCGTGGCGAGAGCGATCTCAAGACTCTCAACCTGATGGAGACCGGCGGCAGCGCCAGTCTGCTGGCGGGCGAGGGGCTGCTGTGCGGGTTCTACGCCAATGAGCTTTTGACCCGCACGCTGCCGGTGGAAATGCCGGTGCCGGAGCTGTTCGCGCTCTACTCGCTGACATTGGATGAGGTGGCACTGCCCGCCAGACGCGCGCCCGCGCTCAGGCGGCTCGAATACAGCCTGCTGGAAGCGCTGGAGCAACTGCCGCAGTTTCGCGCTCTGGATGACAGCCCGCTGATGCCGGATGTGCGCTATGACTATGTGGTCAGTGAGCGACGCTTTCAGGCACAGCCGCCAGGCGCGGCGGGCATCGAAGGGCGGGCCCTGAAGTTGCTGGCCAGCGAAGACTGGGGGCATGCAGGGCTTGCCCGCGAGAGCCTGTGGCTGGCGCGGCGTGCGCTGGCGCCGCTGCTAGGGGACCGTCCGCTGCGTTCGCGCGAGTTGATGATGCAGCTGACGGCCAGGCGGCGTCAGAGTCGCCAGTCCGACTGACGCCGTCAGGCGTGGCGACACTGTCCGGCTGCGGCGTGACGCATGATAGTATTGCGCGACCTGTCTTCGGCATGGCCCTCGTCGCCATGCCTGTTCTCTCTTGTTCATCGTTAGGAGCTGATCATGCATCCGCTGCGCATCCTGCTCGGGGTCAACATCGACCACATCGCCACACTGCGTCAGGCGCGTGGTACCCGCTATCCGGACCCGGTCCAGGCCGCGCTGGTCGCGGAAGAGGCGGGGGCCGACGGTATCACCGTGCACCTGCGTGAAGACCGTCGCCACATCCAGGAGCGCGACGTGCGCATTCTGGCCGAGGTGCTCAACACGCGCATGAACCTCGAGATGGCCGTCAGCGAAGAGATGCTGGCGCTGGCCGAGGAAGTCCAGCCGGCCAACGTGTGTCTGGTACCGGAAAAGCGCGAAGAGCTGACCACCGAAGGCGGACTGGATGTCGCCGGTGATCTGGCGCGCATCACTGCCGCCTGCGAGCGTCTGGCAGCGGCGGGCTGTGAAGTCTCGCTGTTCATCGACCCGGAGCCGGAGCAGATCCGGGCCGCCTTCGAGGCCGGTGCGCCGGTCATCGAGCTGCATACCGGCGCCTATGCCGATGCCACGGGCGAGACGGCGCGTGTCGAGTTCGAGCGCATCGCGGCCGCCGCGGAGCTGGCCAACGAGCTGGGGCTGGTGGTCAATGCCGGTCACGGCCTCAACTATCACAACGTCGAGGCGATCGCGGGTATCTCCGGGCTCAACGAGCTGAACATCGGTCACGCGATCATCGCGCGCGCCATGTTCGTCGGCCTGAAGGAGGCCGTCATCGAGATGAAGCGTCTGTGCATCGCAGGCCAGGAAGCGGGCCTGATGGCCGCGCTGGATGCGCACGATCATGACCATGACCACGAACACGGTGATGACCATGAGCATGTGCAGGGCTCAGGCTGCTGCGGATGATCGTCGGCATAGGCACGGACATCGCGCGTATCGAGCGCTTCGAGGCAGGCATGGCGCGCCACGGCGAGCGCTTTGCGCGCCGATTGCTGGGGGAAGAGGAGCTGGCGCGCTTTGCCGATCACCCTCAGCCGGCGGCCTTTCTGGCCAAGCGTTTCGCGGCCAAGGAAGCCTTCGTCAAGGCGCTGGGCACCGGCCTGCGTCAGGGCATGCGCTTCACCCAGATTCAGGTGGTCAACGACGCCCTGGGCAAGCCTTCGCTCAAGCTGTCTGACGAGGCGGAAGCCCTGACCGCGCGGGCGGGTATCCGCCATCTGCACCTGTCGATCAGTGATGAGCGTGATCAGGCCATCGCCTTCGTGGTGCTGGAGCGTTAGCCCTATTCGGTCTGGCGCTGGATCGCGCCTGTGAACACGGCGCTCGAAACGACAACGCCACCCCTGCCTAGCGGCAGCGGGTGGCGTTGTCGTTTGTGCAGGGCTGGTCTTTCAGGGCTGGTTTTTGGACTGGGGCCCGCTCGTCTGTGGCTTGCTTGCCGATGACGAGCTCGTGTCGGAGGGCTCTGCGGGTGCATTCGAGGGCGCGGAGGCGGACGATGAAGAGGTCTCGGCAGGGGGCGCTGTCGGCGTCTCAGTCGTCTCAGTCGTCTCACCCGTCTCACCCGTGTCACCGTCGGGGCTAGCCGGTTCAAGCGGCGCGGCAAGCAAGGCCTTGGCCTCATCGCTGTGCGACCACTGGATCAGGCTGTCGATGGCCGCGAACAGGGCATCGACATCCTCTTCCAGCCGCGACAGGCCGCTGACGCGGATGCGGGTCTCCAGTGCCTCCACCAGCAGCGCCAGACGTGGCACGCCACAGTAGCGGCAGGCGCCGTTGAGATAATGCACGCCATCGAGCATCGCCTCGTTGTCACGCGCCTGCCAGGCGCGGCGGATCCTGGCCTCGCTCTCCGGCAGGCTCTCGATCAACAGTCCCAGCATCTCCAGAGCCAGCGCCTCGCGGCCTCCGGCCATCTCCACGCCCAGCGCCATGTCGACCACCGGCAGGTCGGCGTCCTGCTCCAGGCTGAGCTGACTCTTCGCGGCAGAGCGGAGCAGTGGCGCTACCGGCGACGAGGACTCAGCCTGGCTGGCAGCGTCTTTCACTCCCGGCGGCAAGGCAGTCGTCGCCTGACTGCGAGCAGGGCTGCGCGCCTGGTTGCGTTCTGGACTGCGCGATTGGCTGTGAGCAGGGCTGCGCGTTTGGCTGGATGACCGCGCGGCCTGCGGTGGCGGGTTCAGCGAAATGCCCAGATGACGGCTGAGCAGGTTGGCCAGCAGGCCCTCGTCGATGGGCTTGATCAGGTAATCATCCATGCCTTCCGCCAACAGCTCTCGCCGTTCATGCGCCAGTGCATGGGCGGTGAGGGCGATCACCGGCAGGTGGCGGTTGCCCTCGCGATGCTGATGCCGCAGCGCCTTGGTGGCTTCCAGCCCGTTCATGCCCGGCATCTGGATATCCATCAGGACGGCATCCACGACCTGCTCCTGAGCCAGCGCCAGCGCCTCTTCGCCACTCTGGGCGGCCAGGGTGTCCAGCCCCATGTCGGTCAACAGCTCCTCGGCCAACAGGCGGTTGGAGGGGTTGTCGTCGACCACCATCACGCACTTGCGAGGCTGCGCAGGCGTTTCCTGACTCGCAGGCTGGGCGGGGAGCTCAGCCTGCGGACCGGCTGACGTCGTCTTGGCAGGCGTGCTGGCTGGCTTGGCGGCTGGCGCCGTGCCTGCGTCCTGCTCACGTGAGGCCGGCTCGAACGAGGTGAAGGAGGCGCTGCGTGGCGCCTGAGTCGGGTCGCGGTGAGGTGAATGCAGCAGATTGGCCAGCTTGTGACGCATCTGCAGGCGTGTGACCGGCTTGCTGACCACTTCGTCGATGCCGTACTGCTGCAGGTTCTCGGCGTCGGCAGGCAGGGGCGCGTTCAGCAGGCCCAGCACGCGACACGGCAGATGCTTGAGGCGTGCGCCCCATTCATCCAGCCGCTTGAGGTCACGGCTCTCCAGCGCGACCACCACCAGGTCCGGCTGCTCTTCGATGCCGACCAGCGTCAGTGACCAGCGGGTCAGCAGGTAACTCAGGGCGCGACGGGTGGCCGAGTGCGGCTCGATCAGGCAGATGCGTTGATGATCGAACACGACTTCGCGCGGGCGCTCCTCGATGCTGCTGACCGCCACCGGCACGCTGAACAGGAAGGTGGAGCCGTGGCCGGGCAGGCTGTCGACCTGGATCTCGCCGCCCATCTGCTCGACCAGTCGCTTGGAGATCATCAGCCCAAGGCCAGTGCCGCCGAACTGGCGTGCCCGTGACGGGTCTCCCTGCGAGAAGGCCTGGAACAGACGATTGCGCTGGGCGCTGTCCATGCCGATGCCGGTGTCTGCCACCGCGATCTTGAGGCGGGTATTGCTGCCGGAGAGGTCATCCACCATCACGCGCACGATGACTTCGCCGCGCTCGGTGAACTTGACGGCATTGGCGACCAGATTCGTCACCACCTGCTTGATGCGCAGCGGGTCGCCCTCGAAGCGCTGCGGCACGTCGTCATAGACAAGCCCGAGCAGATGCAGATGCTTGCGATGGGCTTCCGGGGCATGCATGGCGAGCACTTCCTCGATCAGCGGCTCGATGTCCATCTGCACCTTCTCGAGCTCGAGCTTGCCGGCTTCGATCTTGGAGAAGTCGAGAATGTCATTGATCAATGACATCAGGCTCGAGGAGGCATTCTGCATATGGCCCAGCCAGTCGCGCTGGCGGTTGTCCAGATCACTGCGCCCCAGCAGGTTGCTGAAGCCGATGATGCCGTTGAGCGGCGTGCGGATCTCATGGCTCATGTTGGCCAGGAATTCCGACTTGATGCGGTTGGCTTCCAGTGCCTTGCGGCGCGCCATGTCGAGCTCGATGTTCTTGATCTCGACGGTTTCCATCGATTCGTGCAGGTCCTGGGTGGTCTGTTCGATCTGGTCCTGCATGTCCTCGCGGGCGCGCTTGAGCTGCTCGACACTGCGGTTGTAGTTCTCGGCCAGCTCGCTGAGGTCGTCATTGCCTGACACCGGCAGCTGGCGGTGTGTCTCGCCGCGCGCCAGACAGGTGAGGGCCTCGCCCAGCTCATGCAGCGGCTGCAGCATGCGGCGCGAGCCATGGAAGGCCAGCAGCAGCAGCGCCAGCCCGAAGACCAGATTGGCCAGCCCGTAGCCGACCAGCAGCTGGTAGCGATGCAGCACCAGACGGGTGTCGGAGGCCTCCAGTACCAGCCATGACATCTGCTCGCCGCGCTGTGTCTCGCGCCACGGGTCGATGACCGGCATCACCATCACCAGCGAGTCCGGGTCCGAGGGGTAGGCCTGACTCTCGACCAGCGTGCTGGTTTCCGGGCGCTGGCTGGGGCCGAGATGCAACAGGGCGCCGCCGTTGGCGGTGCGCAGCGTCAGGGCGCGCACGTCACGTTGGTCGATCAGCATCTGGGCCTGCTCGTGCAGGCGCTGGTCGTCAGCGGCGAGGGCGGCGTTGGCCATACCCGGCATGATGGCCTGCATGCTGGCCTGCAGGCGCTCCATCATGGCCAGGCGCTCACCGCTGATCTCGCGGTCCACCGCATACAGGCTGAACATCAGGCTGGTGGCGAGGGGCAGCAGCAAGAGGGCAAGCTGGAATCGGGTACGAAGCAGCATGGCAATCCATCGTCAAAGGGCGAACGAGCATCAGCGGCAAGCATACCTCGCGCTCTTGAGCGAAGCGATGGCGAGCGCCCTGACAGGGCTGGGCGGGAGCGATATACTGCGCGCATCATCTACACCCCGACGCGGCCCCCCGTTCGTCCTTGGTCCCGATGCCAGCGCCTGACCGCTGTCATTCGGCTGTCCGGGCGCGGCGTCTCTGGAGTCTGCCTCTCATGTCTCATCTCAGCGAAACCCCCGGTGACGCCACCCCTGGTGCGTCCGATTATCCCAGTCTTGCAGATGTCGTCGGCAACACGCCGCTGGTGCGCCTGACGCGCATCACCGCGGGCCGCAACAATGTGCTGCTGGCCAAGCTGGAGGGTCACAACCCCGCCGGTTCGGTCAAGGATCGTCCGGCGCTTTCCATGTTCCAGGAGGCGGAAGCGCGCGGCGAGATCTCTCCCGGCGATACCCTGATCGAAGCGACCTCCGGCAATACCGGCATCGCGCTGGCCATGACGGCGGCCATCAAGGGCTACCGCATGGTGCTGGTGATGCCGGCCAGTGCCTCCAGCGAGCGCAAGCAGGCGATGGGCGCCTACGGGGCCACGCTGATCGAAGCCGATGGCATGGAGCACGCGCGGGACCTGGCCGAGGGGATGATCGCGCGTGGCGAGGGCAAGGCGCTGGATCAGTTCGCCAACCAGGACAATCCGCTGTCGCATTACCGTACCACCGGGCCGGAACTCTGGCAGCAGACCCACGGACGCATCACGCACTTCGTGTCCTCGATGGGCACCACCGGCACCATCATGGGCACCTCGCGCTATCTTAAGGAGCAGAATCCGACCATCGAGATCGTCGGCCTGCAACCTGCCGAAGGCGCCAGCATCGCGGGTATCCGCCGCTGGCCTGCCGAATATCTGCCGCGGATCTTCGATGCCTCACGTATCGACCGCACGCTGGATATCGGCCAGCACGAAGCCGAAGTCTGCATGCGCCGTCTGGCGCGCGAAGAAGGCATTCTGGCCGGTGTCTCCTCCGGCGGTGCGCTGGCGGGCGCGCTCAAGCTCGCCGAGCAGGTCGAGAATGCGGTCATCGTGTTCATCGTCTGTGACCGGGGAGACCGCTATCTCTCGACAGGCCTCTATACCCAGGACGACGACATGACTCAGCAGGACACGCCCCACAATGAAGCCGTCGCAGGGGAGCGTTCCTGATGGCGCTGCTCGGACAGAAGCGACCGGCGCGCAAGCCGACCCGTCGCGAGAAGGAAGTGGCCAGTCGTGGTACCCGCAATGCCAGCGACGCCGATAGCCAGTGGCTGACGGTCGACCGCCTGGCCCATGACGGGCGCGGCATCGCCCATGACGAGAGCGGCAAGACCCAGTTCATCGATCAAGCCCTGCCCGGCGAGCGCGTGACGCTGGCCATCCACCGCACCCACAAGCGCTTCAATGAGGCGCATGTGCGTGCACGTGACAACGCGGCTGACAGTCGCGTGACGCCGCCCTGTGCCTATTTCGGCAGCTGTGGCGGCTGTGATCTGCAGCATATGGCGCTGGATGCACAACGCACCCATAAGGTGCAGGTGCTGGGCGAACATGCGACACGCAATGGCGTGACGCTGCCCGAGATTCAGCCGCTGGGCGATGATGAAAGCCGTTATCGCCGTCGCGCGCGTATCGGCGTACGCGTGACCGATGCCGGTGAGTTGCAGTTCGGCTTCCGGGGACGCGGCAGCAACCAGCTGGTCGATATCACCACCTGCAGCGTGCTGGTGCCGGAGCTGGATCGCCTGCTCGCGCCGCTGCGTGAGCTGATCGAAAGCCTCGAGGCGCCCAAGCGCTTGGGCCATCTGGAGCTGACCGCTGCCGAAGGGCAGGTCATCGTGGTGGTGCGCCAGCTCAAGGCGGTGCCGCGTGATGCGCAGCGCTGGCAGGCCTTCGCCGAGCAGCATGGCCTGGTGGTCGGCTGGCGGGTCGGGCGTGATCCGGTGGTGCTGGAGTGGCTGTCGGGCATGCCGAACGCCGCGTATTCGCTGAATATCGGCGCAACGACGCTGCGTCTTGCCTTCTCGCCGGGCGACTTCGTGCAGGTCAATGCGGCGCTCAATCAGCGCCTGATCGACACCGCCTTCGAATGGCTGGGCGACGTCAGTGGCCTCAAGGTGATGGATCTCTACGCCGGTGTCGGCAACCTGACCCTGGCGGCTGCCGCGGCCGGCGCCAGTGAGGTGACGGGCATCGAGGGCAGTCAGGGCATGGTCGATCAGCTGATGGTCAATGCCGAAGCCAACGGACTGGCTCAGGTGAGTGCACGTCGAGCGGATCTGAGCAAGGCCCTGCCGTCACTCGAGGGTATCGACCTTCTGGTACTAGACCCGCCGCGTGATGGCGCTCAGCCTCTCTGCGAGGAGCTGGCACGTGACCTGCATGCTGGGAGGGTCAGCCGAGTGCCGCAGCGTGTGCTGTACATCGCCTGTGACCCGACCACGTTGATGCGTGATGCACGGCTGTTGCAGGACGCCGGTTATCGCGTCACGCGTGCCCTGATGGCGGACATGTTCGTTCACACGGCACATCTGGAATCGATGTTGCTGCTGGAGCGGGCGGAAGACTGAGGCGGTGCCCTCGGGCACTGTCATCAAGATGGCAAGATATTCAAGGACATAGGGTCATGGTCAAGGTGCGCGAAGATCAGCCGCTGACCGATAGCGGTGGTGTGGACATCCCGGTGTGGGTCGCGCGACTGCGCGAGGAAGTCCCGTCGGTGAATGCCGAGGTCATGGTGCAGGCCTGTGAAGTGGCGCTCAAGGTGGCGCGCGAGGCGGACGCCCGCGGTGACAAGCCGTGGCGCGAGCCGCTGCGCAGTTTCCGTTTCAGTCTCGAGATGGCCGACATCCTGTCGGAACTCAAGCTTGACCAGCCGGCGCTGGTCGCGGCCGTGCTCTATCGCGCGGTACGTGAAGGGCATCTGGGGCTTGAGGCCATCGAGAAGCATTTCGGCAAGGAAGTGGCCCGCCTGATCGATGGCGTGCTCAACATGGCCGCCATCAGTCAGCTGCAGGCGCCGAGTCATGGCATGGCGCAGCATGACCAGCAGGACAACCTGCGCAAGATGCTGGTGTCGATGATCGATGACGTGCGCATCGCGTTGATCAAGATCGCCGAACGTACCGTCGCCCTGCGTCACGTCAAGGATGCTCCGCGCGAGAAACGCATGCGCGTGGCCAGCGAAGTCTTCGATATCTACGGGCCGCTGGCGCACCGCCTGGGCATCGGTCAGCTCAAGTGGGAGCTGGAGGACCTGTCCTTCCGCTACCGCGAGGAGGATGAATACAAGACCATCGCCAAGCAGCTGTCCGAGAAGCGTCTGGAGCGTGAGCACTACATCGCCGACCTGCTGGTCGAGATGCGCACTCTGATGAGCGAGCAGGGCATCAAGCACTTCGATGTCGCGGGCCGTGCCAAGCACATCTACTCCATCTGGCGGAAGATGAAGATCAAGCGCATCGCCTTCTCCCAGGTGTATGACGTGCGCGCGGTACGGATTCTGGTCGGCACCGTCAGCGATTGCTACACGGCGCTGGGGATCGTCCACTCGCGCTGGCACCACGTGCCGCATGAGTTTGACGACTACATCGCCAACCCCAAGAAGAATGGCTACCAGTCGCTGCACACTGCGGTGGTGGGGCCGAGCAACAAGGTCATCGAGATCCAGATCCGTACCTTCGACATGCACGAGGAGGCGGAGCTGGGCGTGTGTGCCCACTGGCGTTACAAGGGGCACGATGTCGGCCATAAGAGCCGCAGCTACGAGGACAAGATCGCCTGGTTGCGTCAGGTGCTCGAATGGCAGGACGAAGTCGGCGAGAACGGCGGCCAGGAGGCGATCCGTCAGGGGCTGAGCTCCGATGTCGCGCCGGACCGCATCTACGTCTTCACGCCGGAGGGGCATGTCATCGACCTGCCCAAGATCGCGACGCCGATCGACTTCGCCTACCGCGTGCACACCGAGGTCGGCCATCGCTGCCGGGGTGCCAAGGTCGACGGGCGCATCGTGCCGCTGACCTACAAGCTCAAGACCGGCCAGCAGGTCGAGATCCTGACCGCCACCAAGGGCGGCCCGAGCCGCGACTGGCTCAACCCGAATCTGGGCTACGTGCGCACCTCGCGGGCCCGCGCCAAGATCCAGACCTGGTTCAAGCTGCAGGCACGCGACCAGAACGTCGATGAGGGCAAGGCGCTGCTCGAGAAGGAATTCTCGCGGCTGGCGCTGGAGAATCTCGACCGTGACAAGCTGGCCAACGCCGTCAATTACCCGACGCGTGATGACATGTACGCCGCCATCGGCGCGGGCGATCTGCGCGTCGGCCAGGTGCTGCACCAGGCCCAGCAGCTGTTCGGCGATACCGATGATCAGGAGCAGCTCGAGCGTCTGCTGCGCCAGCGCAAGCCGCAGGGCAAGGAAAAGCCCGACGCCGTCATGGTGCTGGGGGTCGGCAATCTGAAGACCACCATGGCCAACTGCTGCCACCCGGTGCCGGGCGATCAGATCGCCGGTTTCATCACCCAGGGGCGCGGCGTGACCGTGCACCGTCAGGACTGCCCGAACCTGATCCAGCTGCGCTCGGACGAGCCGCGTCGCATTGTCGATGTCGACTGGGGTCAGCGCTCGCGCAATCAGTATCCGGTCGATATCGAGATCCAGGCCTGGGACCGCTCCGGTCTGCTGCGTGATGTCACCAATGTGCTGAGCGGCGACAAGGTCAACGTGCTGTCGGTGAATACGCGCACCGATCAGCTCGACAACATCGCCACGCTCAAGATCACGCTGGAAGTCGAGAATCTCGACGTGCTGGGGCGCGTGTTCGCCCGCATCCAGCAGCTGCCCAACATCATCGACGTCAAGCGCCTGCGGGTCGGGGGCGACAAGGCATGAGGCTGGAGTCTGGTGAAAGTCGGGAACCTGGCGAAGAGACGGCCACGCCAGTCGATACGCGCTACACCCTCGATGACCTGCTGACCCTGATGGCCGTGCTGCGTGACCCGCAGTACGGCTGCCCGTGGGACAGCCGCCAGGATTGCGCGAGTCTGGTGCCGCACACCCTGGAGGAGGCCTATGAGGTCGCCGATGTCATCGAGCGCGCCGCGGCCGATGCCAGTGTGCTCGAGGAGCTGCCGGCGGAACTGGGTGACCTGCTGTTTCAGGGCGTCTTCTACGCCCAGATCGCCAGTGAGCAGCAACGCTTCGATTTTCACGACGTGATCCATGTGCTGACCGAGAAGATGCTGCGCCGCCATCCGCATGTCTTCCCGGATGGCAGCCTCGCGTCGCGCCGGGAGGGCATCGCCACTCATGAGGTCGATGAAAGCTCCCTCAATGCGCAGTGGGAGTCGCTCAAGCAGCAGGAGTCCGCTGACGCGCCTGCCAGTCAGACTGCCGGCGACAGCGTGCTGGATGGCGTGCCACTTGGCCTGCCGGCGCTGACGCGGGCGGCCAAGCTCTCGAAGAAGGCCGCGCGTTCAGGCTTTGACTGGCCCGATACGAGTGGCGTGCTGGCCAAGATTCGTGAGGAGCTCGGCGAGGTCGAGGAAGCTCTGGCCGAGGGTGATACGGCCCATGCGCGCGAGGAGGTCGGGGATCTGCTGTTCGCGGTGGTCAATCTCGCGCGCACCCTCAAGGCGGACCCGGAGCAGATGCTGCGCGCCACCAATGCGCGCTTCGAATCACGCTTCCGCCATGTGGAAGCCGCGATCGCCGGGCAAGGGCGCACGCTGGATGAGGCCTCGCTTGCCGAGATGGATGCGCATTGGGATGAGGCCAAGCGCCGGGAGCGTGCGGCTGAGCAGGCGCGACAGGGCGATGGTGCGACGTCAGCAGTGCGTCCGGTGACGCCGCTGGTTCGGTGATGGAGCGTCGTCACAGGGTATTGGGAAAAGGGCATTTGGAAAAATGTAGTAAGTTTACGCGATAGTCGGATTGTGGAGCCGAGGCCCGCGGTCGTATGCTGAGGGGAAGCGATCAGGACGCGAGTCTTGTCCTGCTTTCCGGTCTGCTGCGCCGCGGGTCTTTCCGTTTCGCGCCAGTGTCTTCACCAGCGCCAGGCCGGTGTCTTCCCTCAGCCGGTTGTCATCAGGTGTCTTTGCGCAATGAGGGAATCTGTTGTCAGCTATCTGACTGTGTGCCCCTGGTGACAGGGGAAGATGACCGCGGCAGCACCGTCACTCCCAAGGAGGGTTTCATGAGTCACGACTTGCATGAATCGTTGCGCGATAACGTGCGTATTCTCGGTGACAACCTCGGCCAGACCATCGCGGCCGACCTCGGCGATGACTTCGTCGCACGCATCGAGCGCATCCGCGCCCTGGCCAAACAGGGCCAGCAGGGCGATCAGGCCGCCCGTCATGAGCTGATCGACTATCTGCGTGATCTGCCGGATGGTGATCTGCTGCCGGTCACCCGGGCGTTCAACCAGTTTCTGAATCTTTCCAACATCGCCGAGCAGCACTACCGTGGCCGCTTCAAGCGCGTCGAGGATTATCGTCCCGGCAGCCAGCCGGACCTCGGCGAGCTGATCACGCGCATTCGCGAGCGTGGTTTCAGCGCGCAGAAGATCGTCGAGGAGCTCTCGGCGATGCGTGTCGAGCTGGTATTGACGGCGCACCCGACGGAAGTCATCCGCCGCACCCTGATCCAGAAATACGATGCCATCGAGGGCTGTCTGACCCAGATGGAAGGCGCCTGTGATCGCCCGGAACAGGCGACCCTCGCGCGTGCACGCCTGACCGAGCTGATCAGCCAGGCCTGGCACACCGACGAGATTCGCCACGAGCGTCCGACGCCGGTGGATGAGGCCAAGTGGGGCTTTGCCACCATCGAGAACTCGCTGTGGCAAGCGGTACCGGACTTCCACCGTCAGCTTGACGAGATGACGCTGGACGCCGCCGGCGAGCGCCTGCCGCTGGACGCCGCACCGATCTGCTTCGCCTCCTGGATGGGTGGTGACCGCGACGGCAACCCCAATGTCACCGCCAGCGTGACGCGGACCGTGCTGCTGCTGGGACGCTGGATGGCGGCGGACCTCTACCTTCGCGATCTCGAACAGCTCAAGTCGGAGCTGTCGATGTGGAAGTGCACGGCCGCCCTGCGTGCCGAGGCCGGCGATGTGGCTGAACCTTATCGCGAGATCCTGCGCCGCCTGATCCTGCGCATGGAAAGCACGCGTGACTGGGCCAAGGCGGGCCTGGACGGCAAGCGCCACGAAGGTGTCGATATCATCGAGACCCGTGAGCAGCTGTATACGCCGCTGCTGGCCTGCTACCGCTCGCTGTGCGATGTGGGGCTGGACACCATCGCCAACGGCGCACTGCTCGACACCCTGCGTCGCGTGGCCTGTTTCGGTGTCACCCTGACCAAGCTCGATATCCGCCAGGAAAGTACGCGTCACGCGCAGGTCTTCGACGAACTGAGTCAGACGCTGGGGCTGGGCAGCTATTTCGAGTGGGACGAGCAGCAGCGCTGTGACTTCCTGACCAAGGAGTTGGCTGGCCGTCGCCCGCTGATCCCGCGCCATTGGGAATGCTCCACCGACACGCGCGAGGTGCTGGATACCTTCAAGGTCATCGCGCGCGAGCATCGCGAGGCGCTGGGCACCTACATCATCTCGATGGCCGGTCAGGCCTCCGATGTGCTGGCGGTGGCACTGTTGATGAAGGAGATCGGCGGTGATGTGCGCCTGCCGATCGCGCCGCTGTTCGAGACGCTGGATGATCTGGACCGCTCAGGCCCCGTCATCGACACGCTGCTGGGCATGCCGATCTATCGCGAGCAGGCCGGTGATCGTCAGGAAGTGATGATCGGTTACTCCGACTCCGCCAAGGACGCCGGCCAGCTGGCGGCTGCCTGGGCACAGTACCGTGCTCAGGAAACGCTGGTGGAAGTCACCAAGCGCCACGGCGTCGAACTGACCCTGTTCCACGGCCGTGGTGGAACGGTCGGTCGTGGTGGCGGCCCGGCGCATGCGGCGATCCTGTCCCAGCCACCGGGCTCGGTGACCGGCTCGCTGCGCGTCACCGAGCAGGGCGAGATGATTCGCTTCAAGTTCGGTCTGCCCGACATCGCCAGCCGCTCGATGGAGATCTATGTCTGCGCGGTGCTGGAAGCCAGCATGCTGCCGCCGCCGGCACCCAAGCAGCAATGGCGTGACGAGATGGATCGCCTGGCCGGTATCGCGCACAAGGCCTATGTGGGCGTGGTGCGTGAAGACCCGAACTTCGTGCCGTACTTCCGCTCGGTAACACCGGAAACCGCACTGGCACGCCTGCCGCTGGGCTCACGCCCCGCCAAGCGTCGTCAGGATGGTGGCGTCGAGACGCTGCGTGCGATCCCGTGGATCTTCGCCTGGACCCAGATTCGTCTGATGCTGCCCGCCTGGCTGGGCAGTGGCGAGGCCTTCGCCACGCGCATGCAGGAAGAGGGCGGCCTGGAAGTGCTGCGCGAGATGATGAACGACTGGCCGTTCTTCTCCACCTACGTCGACATGCTCGAGATGCTGCTCTCCAAGGCCGATCTCTCGACGGCGGCCTACTACGAGCAGCGTCTGGTCGATGAGCCGGCCCTGAAGGCGCTGGGGCAATCGCTGCGAGATCGTCTCGAGCGTCTGGAGAAGGTGGTGCTGGAGATCCGCGATCAACAGGCACTGCTTGAGCATATGCCGCTGATCCGTCAGGCCATCGATGTGCGCAACCCCTACATCGACCCGCTGCATGGTCTGCAGGCCGAGCTGCTGCAGCGTAACCGCGACGCTGATGGCGCCATCTCCGCCGAGCTGTCACGCGCACTGATGGTGACCATGGCCGGTATCTCGGCCGGTCTGCGCAACACCGGTTGATTCAGTTGATCCAGCTGGCCCTGTTGATTTGCGCCTTGGCGTGAAGGATTAGCCAAGGCCTATCAGCGAAACTAGAAAGCCCCCGTCAGGTACGCCTGACGGGGGCTTTCTGTTATCTATCGGTCAACGCTGAAGGCTGGTTTGCGCCCTGATCAGCGACCAGAATTCAGCGCTCAGCGGCTAGAGTTCAGAGGCTAGAGTTCAGAGGCTAGAGCTCAGCGACAAGAGTTCAGCGACACGCGGGGTCGCCAGGACTCACAGCAGGCCGCTGGCGCGCTCGCCTACCAAGGGCATCAGGAAGCGTTCCCGCTGCCAGTCCTCATCCTGATCGAGCGCCACCAGATGCAGCAGTTTGGTGAAGGCCGCTTCCAGCGTCATGTCGTCGCCTGACAGCACGCCGACAGTGGCCAGGCCTGCGCCGGCCGCATAGTGGCCGATGGTGACCGGCCCGTGCGGACATTGGCTGATACCGGCCAGCAGCTTGCCTTCGCCACGCGCATCGGCCAATACCCCCAGAAGCTCGCCGTCTTCCGGCAGATTGCCGCTGCCCCACAGCTCCAGCACGGCGCCCTTGACCTCGGGGCGCATCAACTGCACACGCACGCTCTCGGCGCTGATGCCGGGGTAGAGCGGCAGGCGAATGATGCTGTCCTTGCCGAGGCGGGCATAGTCGGGCAGCTCGAAGGCGGGGCCTTGATCATCCATCAGGCGGCCGGGGTAGAGCACGACGCGGTCATCGACCCATTCGCCCAGCAGCGGCGCATTGGGCGTGGTGAAGCCGCGGTGGTCCTGGGTGTACCACTTGCGGGTGCACACGCCACGCAGCAACTGTCCGCCGAAGGCGACCACGACTTCATTGAGGGTCGGCTGGGCGGCGGCGGTGAGTGCCAGCTCGACATTGCCCAGCGCGTCACTGTGCTCGGCTTCCAGCGGCAACTGTGCACCACTGACGATCACCGGGCGCGCGGTACCCTTGAGCTGGAAGGCGAGGCTGGAGGCGGTCCAGGCCAGGGTGTCGGTGCCTTGCAGGACGACGAAGCCATCGAAGCTGTCGTAGGCGTCCGCGATCTGGCTGGCGATGGTGTGCCAGTCCGCCGGTGTCGCGGAGGAGGAGTCGATCAGCTGCGGAAACTCGCGCAGGGTGAAGGCGGGCAGACGGCCACGACGGCTGGGGGGCAGTTGCTCCAGTGCTGCGCGCAGACGTGCATCGAAGTCACCGGCAGGTACCAGTCCTTGTTCACTTTCCACCATGCCCAGCGTGCCGCCGGTATACAGTACCAGGATGTGCGTCTCGGGAGTCATCGTGTCCACCTGCCAGAAATGGGAAAGCCGGCATTGTAACGCATGCCGGCTTGCAGGGGAGCTGTCGGAGTCGGGCGTTCAGCCGCGACGCGATGGGGGCGCTCAGCTGATATTGCCACCGCCGATGCGCGCATCCTCCTGATGGGACATGGCGCTGATGCACATCACCCGTATGCCTTCGAGCATGCTTTCAAGACTCATGGTCGGCAGGCGGCCATCGACACTCTGCTCGGGCAGCGCCGGGATATGCACGAAGCCGGAGCGGATGGGGCTATCCGCCAGATGACGCTGCACCCCATAGAACAGGTGGTTGCAGACGAAGGTGCCTGCCGTGTAGGAGACGCTGGCGGGAAGGCCTGCCGCCTGGAGGTCGTTGACCATTGCCTTGATCGGCAGGGTGGTGAAGCAGCCATCCGGGCCATCGGCCTCGATGGGCTCATCCACCGGCTGGTGGCCGCCGTTGTCCTTGATGCGATAGTCATCCAGGTTGATGGCGACCCGCTCCGGCGTGATGGCGCTGCGACCGCTGGCCTGACCGAGCATGATCACGGTGTCAGGGGCGTGCTGGCCGATGGCCTTGATGACGCTGTCAATCGCGGCGTAGCGTGTCACCGGCACCCGGCAGGTGATGATCTCGAAGCGCTCATCGGGCTGGTCGTGCATGGCCAGTCTCTGGCCGTCCAGTTGTTCGATGATCTTGAGGGCGGGATTGACGCTATCCGTGCCGAAGGGCTCGAAGCCGCAGAGTAGCAGACGACGCATGATGAAATTCCTTGGCTGGCATCGATCACCGCGGGTCACTGCTGGCGGTGATCGATGCGCGGGTAAGAGTGGGAGATCAGAAGGCCAGCAGCAACATCAGGCTGATGTTGGCGGCCAGCATGACCAGCGCAG
The DNA here is from genome assembly GCF_029846405.1 of Cobetia sp. 29-18-1. Taxonomy (NCBI): domain Bacteria; kingdom Pseudomonadati; phylum Pseudomonadota; class Gammaproteobacteria; order Oceanospirillales; family Halomonadaceae; genus Cobetia; species Cobetia sp. 29-18-1. The sequence continues at coordinate 106,673 of NZ_JARWKS010000011.1, read as the reverse complement.
GCAGTATCTGTGCGCGAATGATGTGGTAGCGGTCATCCAGTTCGAGCAGGGCGGCCGGCACGATGTTGAAGTTGGCGGCCATCGGCGTCATCAGCGTGCCGCAGTAGCCGGACAGCATGCCCAGCACGCCGACGATAGCCGGGTTGCCACCATGTAGCGCGATGACCAGCGGATAGCCGATGCCGGAGGTGATGACCGCAAAGGCCGCGAAGCCGTTGCCCATCAGCATGGTGAACACGGCCATGCCGACGCAGTAGGCAATCACGCAGGCGATCAGGCTGGTATCCGGCACCACGCTCGAAACCAGCCCGGCGATGGTCTGGCCGACGCCGGCCTGATCGAACAGCAGGCCAAGGGCGGCCAGGAATTGCGGCAGGATGGCGGCCCAGCCGATGGCATCGGCCAGACGGCGACCTTCCTGCATGCCGGTCGCCGGGCTCTCACGCAGCAGCAGCAGCGCCACGGCAAAGGCCAGTACCGTCGCGACGCCCAGGCCGACCAGTGCACTCTGACCTGTCGTGAGGGTGTAAAGGAAGGTGCCGACCGGAATCACCAGCGCGGGGATGAACAGGCGCGACCCGAGACGCTTGCGGCGTGTCTGACGCGCCTCATCGCTCAACTGGCCGTAGTTGCCGAAGCCGAGCTGGCCGGTGGCGGCCAGCAGCGCCAGCGCCAGCATGGCAAGACCGACCACGACATCGGGCAGCCATTGTCCAAATGCCAGGCTGATGCCGAAGATCATCCAGAAGGCACTGGTGCCGAGCCTGCGCGGATGATCACGATCGGTGAGCGTCAAGACGGCAAAGGCCATGATGGCGAAGCCGGTAATCAGGTAGAGAGCGTCGATACCGTTCATGAGTGGCTCTCCGTCGCAGAAGTGGTGAAGGTGTCCTTGCCTGGTGTCGCGTTGGCCTGGCCGGAGGGCTGGGGGTATTCCTCGCGCAGCAGCTGTTGTTCACGGCGAATGCGTGCGTCCAGCCGGCGGCAGAGCACGAAGACCACCACCAGTGACACCAGCGCGGTGGGAATGGCATACAGCGCCATGTCGGCCAGGCTGACGCTGGCACCGCTCTTGTCGAGCACGCTCTTGATCAGCAACAACCCGCCGGAAGCCACGAAGATCAGCTGACTGAAGAAGTTGCCGAAGTTCTCGCTGACGGCATTCAGAACGCGGATGCGTTGGCTCAGGGCCTTGAAGCGTGGCGAGCTCAGCGCCTCTTCGGGGAGATCACGTTCGGCGGCACCGACTGACATCGGGGCGACCAGCGGTCGGATCATCGCCGGGTGGCCACCGAGTTGCAGGCCGAAGGCATTGGTCGCCTTGCGCAGCACCAGGTAGCTGAAGGAGATGCGCCCGGCGCTGGCGGCCCGCAGTTTCTGGACCAGATGTTCGGCCTGATCGCGCAGTCCATTGCGTTCGAGCAGCCCGATCACCGGCAGGGTGATGATGAACAGCGAGACGGCGCGGTTGTCGGTAAAGGCCTGACCGAGCGCGGCGAGAATTTCAGTGGGTGACATGCCGGCCACCAGGCCGGAGGAGAAACCTGCCACCAGCACCACCAGCAGCGCATTGAGGCGCAGTGCCAGGCCGATGACTATGATGGCTACGCCGATCAATGACAGCATGAGGTGTCTCCCGAGCCGGGGGAGGACAATCGAATCCTTTCGAAGGACATGAGCATGTGCCTCTGGGTGTGAGATTGTTGTTATGAGGGTCTCGTTGCGAAGCAGGTCGAACATTGCCTGGCTGTTCGAAACATTGCCGAGCAGTTCGAACACTGCCGAGGCGTTCGAACATGGCAGGGCGTAATGTTCGTTGCTTTACAACGAGAACTCAGAGGGTAGAGCGACACCAGAGGAATCCAAATGAGACATTCGGAATATATAAATTTCAACGACAAGTAGTATCGGCAAAATCTATCATTCAGGCATGAATGACAGATAATATTGATGCCTTGGTGGGGCCTTGCCTCACCAAATGGGGGGGAAGATGTCAGCCGTCGACCACTTCGGTGCAGCCATCCTCGCGCAGGCAGATACGGCGACGCCTGCCGACCTGGAAGCCAAGCATGGCGGCGCTCAGCAGGATCAGCGCGAACAGCGACGCGATCACGCGCAGGTCGGCCGTGATTTCCAGCAGAATGCCGACGGCGAGTGGCCCGAGGGCGGCCAGCATGTAGCCGGTGCCTTGTGCCATACCGGAAAGGGCGCCTGCCAGACGTGCATCGGAGGTGCGCAGCACCAGCAGCGTCAATGCCATCGAGAAGCTGCCCCCCTGGCCGAAACCGAGCAGCACGGCGAACAGCCAGCGCAGGGACAGTGGCCCGATCATCAGTCCCAGCAGGCCGATGGCGGTACAGGACAGCAGCAGCAGGATGGCGGGGCGCTGGTCGCGCCCCATGCGGCCGATCACGGGGGCCAGCAGGGCAGTGAGCACCTGTGCCATTACCGAGGCGGCCATCAGCCAGCCGGATTCGATATCGCTCAGGCCGCGTTGCTGGAGCAGGAAAGGCAGCCAGCCAAAGACGATATAGGCCAGGGAAGACTGGCAGCCCATGAAGAAGGTGACCTGGCGGGCCAGCGGCAGGTGCCACAGGCGGGGGGTGGCCTGCTGATGGCTGGTCATCTTCTCTGGCCACGGGTGGTGCATGCTCAGGCGCCAGGCGGGAAGCGCGATCACCACAAGCAGCGCCCAGCAGGCCAATGAGGCTTGCCAGCTGTCGAGAAGATTGGCCAGTGGCACGCTGAGTCCCGCGGCCAGCGCCGCACCAAGACACAGCGCCATGGTGTAAACGCCGGTGAACAGGTCGGCTCGCTCAGGATGCTCACGCTTGACGATGGCGGGCAGCAGGGTGCCGGCGACGCCGATGCTGCCACCACATAACAGGGTGCCGAGATACAGCAGCAGCGCCATGTCACTAGCCCGCAACCACAGGGCGATGCCGAGAGTGACCAGGGCAAGGCTGAGGGTGCGCTCTACCCCCAGGCGGCGGGCCAGGCGCGGCGCCAGTGGGGCGAAGAGCCCCAGGCAGACGACGGGCAGTGTGGTGAGAAGGCCCGCTGCCAGCGTGCTCAGGCCCAGGTCCTGGGTGATGCGATCCAGCAGGGGCGCCAAGGATGACAGCGCCGGACGCAGGTTCAGAGCAACCAGAATCAGGATGAGCAGGAATAGGGATGCTGGCATTCGGCGCATGAGGAAACCTGAACGAGAGGACAGGTCTGTGAGAATACCGGCATATGCTCAAGCTGTCTTGCCGCGAACCGTTCTTCCTCCAACCGGACCCTGGACAGCAGAACGCTCGGCAGTTGCCGAGCGTTCTGTCTCTATGCGCCTTTCTCGATGGGCCTTTCTCAATTCATCTGTCTCAATGCGCCGCTCCTGTGCCCCTCAGTACTTGGGCTCAAGCTCCAGCTCGCGTGTCGGGCTGTCGATCCTGCGTGCTGCCGCGCGTTGACGCGTCGTGGCGCCGTCGGCATGCACATCGTGGCCGCGGGGAGCGACATTGCGCCATGCGGGCGTCTTCTGCAGGCGCTCGGCATTGGCGCGTGCCGTATTGGAGACTGGCTGGCGACTCGCCTTGGCGCGAATCAGGGTCATGTCCTCGGTGCTCAGCAGCATGCCCTGGGGCGTGCGCTCCAGCACGAGGTGGCCGCGGAAGTGCCAGCAGCGCATGGGGGTATGCGCGACACGATAGCGATGGCCAGCCACCTCCAGCGAGATGGCTTCCTTCGGCTGGCAGCCAAGGGGATGCAGGGTCACTTCCTCCAGCAGCACCAGACGATTGAAGTCATCCGGCTGAAGTACCTGATTGCCATCATGCATGCGCACCGGGAAGGCATGGTTGTCGCGCTGCAGCTCACGCCGCTTGTGACTGACGCTGCCGTTGCCTTCCACGATGCCGGCACCACACACATGCACGAGCTCGCCATCAATCTGTTTGATGACGAGCACCTCGACGTGGCGCTGCTTGAAAAGATGATCACGCAGTGAGCGTAATGGCATGGCTGAAATCCTCATCTACACCATCCGTTGGCTGAGTATATCCGTCAGAGCCCGAGTCATCTCTCTGACCGACAGGCGCTTCCATGCTGCCTGCCAAGTGATATCTCGCGCTGATAGCCACATCATACGCCGTTCGTGAGCATTTTTCCCGAATCAAGCACCAGTCTGGGGATAAACCATCTTGTCAGGACGCGGCTTCATGACGCCTCTGTCAGCCAGATGACTGAGGACACTGCCTACCCTTGTCGGGTCACTCGTACTTGCCCAGCACGGCCCGGCAGATATCAGCGAAATTGCGTGCTTCCGGCGGGTGCTCCAGATCGAGCCCCAAGGCCTTGCCGACACGGGAGGCGGCGACCAGACCGCGCACGCTGGGTTTGCCATCGTCGCCCTGCTCGGTCACCAGCAGGTGGGATTCGCCGCTCTGACGCAGTGTCTCGACCAGGTCCCCGACGCGGGCGCGCTTGAGCACGGCGAGAGGAATGCCCGGCAGCTCCGCGCGGGGGATCTGCACCATGTCGGTAGTGACTTCGTCGCGCTGAACATTGAAGCGGGTCATGGCACGCATCACGACTCGGCCGCCCTGCAGCTCACGCGAGGTCACCACGCCAGTGAAGGTGCCATCATGATCGTGGACCAGCAGCAGGCGCACCCCCGCCTGTTTCATGGTCGCCAGTGCCTGACCGATGGAGGCGCTGCCCTGAATGCTGCGACCGGCGGTGACGGCAAAGTCCGTCACCAGCTCACTGGCCGGGCTATCCATGGTGATGTCGCCGATCGGCTGCAAAGGCAGACGAGCGGAGGTGACATGAGAGAGCGTTTCGACGTCGAGGGTATGGTAAGCCGACGGTGCAATGGCATTCATGGACTGACTCCTGTAATCAGATGACGAGCATGTTCTGCGTACTGTGAGTCAGGCGAGGGCCAGGAGTTTCCTGCACGATGGGTAACCTCAGGTTGCTACTGTCGCAACAGTGACAGGAGTTCCGGTCTATCAGGTCAATATTCGTCGCTATCTGTGCGAGATGGGAAATGGATAAATTCCATTTGGGAAACAAAGCCCCGGCAGGCCGGTACTGGCATGAGCCAGCAGTTTCCTTGCCCCTGACAGCATTGATGCCCACTGCACGAGGCGAGTGGGCATCATTGAGCCGATTCAGGGAGTCATCCCTTCATCAGGGGCTGGCGTTCACGCCTGGGCGCGTCACACCCACTGCTTGAGGTCGCCGCGTACGGCATCCAGGAAGGTGATGAAGTCCGTCTGGTCATCGGCGTCGCAACGGTCCACCTTGCAGGCCAGCTTCATCTTGGTGCCGGCGACGATTTCGTCATACACCTCGAGCGTGAGTTTCTCGACGCTGGCATCGGCGGGTTCCTGCTCGCCATCCAGCAGGCTGAACGTTGTCATCAGCGTGCCGCGAAGACGCGTGGTGCCGCCTTCCGCGACCACACGACGCACCTTGAGCCAGCCTTCGCGCACCATGATCTCACCCTGCGCATCGCGTTGCTTGTAGATGGTGCGATAGCATGCATTCTCGGAGACGCCCTTGGCGGCCATGCTTTCATAGGCCTTGATCATGCGCGTCGCCATGGTGCCAGCTTCGGCGATCTTGCGGCGGGCAGCACGATGTTCACGTTCCAGGCGGTCTTGCTTGGAGAAACGCTGCCACAGGTGGAAGTCGCGTGTCAGAGTGGTCGCGTCCATTACAGTCTCTCTTCTCTAAAAACGGCGGGGAAAAGTGGGTGACGGCTACTGCCATGTCCAGGCGCTGATGGTGTCACGAAGGCGGGCGATTGTCTGCCCGGTTCTTGTCTCAGACGTCGAGGAGGGCCCGAGTGCCAAGTGGTGCGGGTCATGCAGGCTGGCGGTGAGATGTCAGCATTGCCATGCTCAAGAGTACCATTGGCTGGTCACGGACTTTTTCCAGCCCGGTCATCATCACGACTGAATCTAGGGCTTAAATCTTCTCTGAACTACTCTGCAAGTCACCCACAAGGCCCACTTTGTGAGAATCTTCGACTGCTGATCCTCGAGATTGCTGATGCTTCACGTTCAGGCTCCTGCTACGTGAGCCACGCCGCTGTAATGGGATTGCCAGTCTCGCAGGGGAGGGCGCCTGGTACACGTGAGTCACATGCCTGACCGCGCTGCATGCCTTGAAGGATGCGCACTGGTAAGGGCTGTCACGTTTCATACAGCAGCGTGAGATAGAATAGGCAGGTAAAATCATCAGGTAGCGCGCAGCGGAGGCACACGGGAAGTGCCGTAAATGAGGAAGGAATCATGGCGAAAGCAGATCGCCGTCGCAAAGCGGGAAGTCGGCAGGGTGTCTTGCGCACGGTAAACATGAAGTGGCGGTGGCCAGCTCCAGCGGGGCTGGCTGAGCGGCACCTCGTGCTTTATCAGTTGTTCATGTGGATCTATATCAGTGCGCTCGGCTGCCAGCTGGGCTACTTCGCTCTGCTGGGCCTGCAGCCTTATCCGCAGCCGGTGGTGATCAATGTCATCGGCGTTCTGCTCAACGTCTTGGCCATCATGTTCCACCGCAAGGGGTACATGAATTCCGCGTTGCTGTTGCTGGTGGTGCCGATGTCAGCCAAGGCGGCATGGTGGGAATACCAGTTCGGCGCCGAGGGTGGCTTCGAGTATTTCCATATCGTCGCCATCTTCTTCATCTGTATCGCGTCCCTGTCACGCATTCAACGGCTATTGTTCAGTGGTGTCCTGCTGCTGTTCTATATCGGCGCCCAATATCTCACCAGCCCGGTCTATATCGTCTCCTACGAGTTCATGTCGTTGGCCAGTGTCGTCAACCTGGTGATTTCCGTCACCTTCATCGCGGTGGTGGCGGTGCAGATCGGGTGGGAGGCAGAGCAGCGCGAGAAACGCTATCGTCGAGACTTGCGCCATGACCAGCTGACGGGGGCACTGTCTCGTTTTGCCTTGCTGGAAGAGGGGCCGCGTCTGCTGAGTCGTGGTGGCCTGGGAGTGCTGATGATCGATGTCGATCACTTCAAGGCCATCAATGATACCCAAGGGCATGCGATTGGCGATGAGGTGTTGATAGAGCTGACGCAACGGCTGCGTCACCACCTGCGCGGCAGTGATCAGTTGTGCCGCCAGGGGGGAGAAGAGTTCGTGGCCCTGTGCCCGACGGAGGACAGAGAAGGGCTCCAGCACGCAGCCGAACGCTTGCTGCTCTCGATCAACAGTCGTGCCTTCACGCTGAGCAACGGCCAGCTGCTGCGGGTTACCATCAGTATCGGGGTGGCCCAGGGCGGACCGGCCGCTTGCGCGGAATCACTGCTGCCGGACCTTCTGCAGCGTGCCGATCAGGCCATGTACCGTGCCAAGCGCGAAGGGCGCAATCGGGTAGTCACCGTCTGGGATACGCCCGAGCACGGTGCTGCCAGTCTCGATCAGATCGAGCCGTCTGATCACGGCCACGACAGCCTGGCCATGCCAGGCATGCCGCCACTGGACACTCCGGGCGATGGATCAGGCGAAGCGGCCTCGACCCCCAGCCGCTCTGATGTCAGTCACCATGACGATGTGCAGACCGCCGATGAGGTCTATCAGTGGAAGCGCTGACGCAAGGATGATGGCTTTGCCATTTCACCTCATTGGGCGTGATATCCGTGCGTGATCCACGCTCTCACCAAGCGGAGAGACAAGTTGATGATGGATTCCTGTGGCAGCGTTTCACGCCAGATGTTGCGCCGGCTCATGCGGGGACTGCTGGTGGCGTCGCTGGTCAGTGGTATGCCGCTTGCGGCGGTTCAGGCGGAGGAGTCGCCGAATGCTGCAGCGTCTTCGAGTGACGAGCAGGCGCCCCGGGCGCAAGTGATTGCCGACCCGGCGACACCCTCTCTGCCGCCTGCCGCCAAGGCCAACAACAGCATCTTTCGCTGCGTGCAGTCGGGGGTGCCCACCTGGCAGCAGCAGCCTTGCCAGCAGGGTGATACCCCCGTCACGCTGGATGATTCGCTGACGGTGGTGCCCGCCGCTGACGTGATAGAAGAGACTTCAGGCGAAGACCCGACCGCACAGCGTCTGGCGCGTGAGAAGGAGCGTGCCCTGGCCGCACGTGAGGAGAGTCAGCGCCAGTACCGCATTCGTTCAGCGCTGGATGATGGCTATCTGGTGCAGGGCATGAGTGAGGCACAGGCCATCTCGTTGCTGGGCAAGCCCAGTGATATCAGTGAGACGATTGCCGATGACACGTCCTGCCGTCTATTGAACTGGTGGGAAGATATCCGCGTGCAGTTCTGCAACGATGAAGCCGTGTCCATCACGGCCAATCAGCTGGACTGAGTGACTTGCGGTCAGCGCCATCAAGGCAAGGGCCGGTACGAGCTGAGGCGCTCGCACCGGCCCTGTTCGTGCTGTCCGACTCGTACAGCCCGCGTCAGCGCCATGACGATGAGCGGGGTTTTCTGGCCGCAAGCCTGCTTGCCAAGAAATTGCTAATATAAGGCATGATCTAGCGTAGAACCCGGCTTTTCCATGTTCGATGTTGCGAAATGGCGACGACCGGGTGGTGAAGTTGCCACATTACCGAGTTTATCGAACAGTGTTAGATTACTCTCCGAACGCAGCGGCAAGCCCCTCAAGTGTCATCCAGGGGCATGGCTGACTGGCCGACGAGCCAGGCTGCAACACTATTCGGTGAGGAGAACACGCATGAACAAGTCCATCCTGATTGGCGCGATCGTGGCTGCACTGGGCATTGGCGGTGGAGTGGCGATCGGCAGCTATACGGCCAGCAACTCAGGCCCTGAATATGCCGATATCGTGGCGGTGGATGCCGTGACGGAAACCGTGACCACTCCGCGCGAGGTCTGTCACAACGAGACCGTGACGCATCAGGCACCCAGCAAGGACACCCACAATGTCGTCGGCACGGCCGTCGGCGCGATCGTCGGCGGTGTGGTGGGCAATCAGTTTGGCGGTGGCAATGGCAAGAAGGTGCTGACAGCCGCGGGCGCCGTGGGTGGCGGTTATGCCGGCAACCAGATCCAGGGTCAGATGAAGAAGGGCGACACCTACACCACGACCGAACAGCGCTGCGAAACGGTGCAGGACGCGTCAGACAAGGTGGTCGGCTACGACGTCAAGGTCGACATGGGTGACGAGACCCGCACCGTGCGTCTCGAGGACAAGCCGGACGTGAAGCGTTTCGAGATCCGTGACGGTGAGCTGGTACTGCCCCAGCAAGGCTGAGGCCAGCTAGCCGCCAGACAAGAAGACCCCCGACGGATTCCGTCGGGGGTCTTCTTTTTTTTGGACATCCCGCTTTCTGGACATCCAGCTTTCTGGTTATCCAGCCGTGCTCTTTTCTATCAGACCGTCAGGTCGTCAGCTGGCATCCGCCGTGGAGGGCAATGCCTTGGCGATCTCGCGTGCCAACTGCTCGCCGGTCACACGCCAGCCTTCGCCCAGGCTATTGACCAGCGCCGGATAGCCGTCATCGGTCAGGGGAGTCAGCGTCTGGATGTTGCCTTCCTCCAGCACGCTGCCATCCACGCCGCGCAGGCGCCAGCGACCGGTGATGACGGACTGGCCATCATGGCGGCCGATGAAGCGATCCAGGCTTACGCTCAGGCGTGCTCCCTTGAGGCCGCTCAGGCTGGTGTCCGCGATACGGTACTGGCTCAGCGGTTGGGCGGGGCTGGCCTTGAGCTGCGTCAGCAGCTGGCGGGTCAGCATGTCCTGCAGGTCATCGGCCCACAGGTTCTGGCTGGCCTGTACCAGCGTGATGTCGTCCGTCTGATAGACCAGACTGCCGCCTTCCAGGTAGCTGGCCAGTTGCACCGGCATCACTTCCAGCAGGGGCGCATCGGCGGCAACACTGCGCTGGGCGGCGGCCTGTGTCGTTTGCGGCAGCAGGTAGGCGCCACCGGTGGCGGCAGTCGTGCAGCCCGCCAGTGTGCCGAGCATCAGCAAGCCTGCCATCAGGCCGCCGAAGCGGCCCTGGCGCGACGTTGAAGTGCGCGGTGAGGCAGACGCGCTGCACGCTTGCGGCATGGTGGCTGTGCGGGTCGAGAGACTCATGGCTGTCGTCATCATTGGGCCCTTGGAATCGGATCGCGAGTGGTCGGCTTGTCGAAGATCAGGCTGGAGGGGTTCTTCTCCAGCGTGTCGAGCAGCGGTTCCGCCTTCTTGAGCACGCGGTCCAGTCGTTCGAGATCGCCTTCCAGCTTGCGGTAGGCGGAAGAATCCGGTGTCAGGCCATCCAGGGTGCGATTGAGGTTGTCGATGCTGGTGCTGATGTCGCCCGGCAGCTTCTGTACCGCCTCGGAACCCAGCAGGCTATCGACATGACCGGCCGTCTTGTCGAGGCGCTTGACCAGACTCTCGGAGGCCGACAGCGTCTTGTTCAGGTTGCTCAGTACCGGCTCGACATCGAGTGCATTGAGCTTGTCGAGCAGGGCATTGAGCTTGGCTTCCATCTGCGCCAGGCCTCCCGAGACGCTCGGCATGACCTCGATATCATCGAAGGTATCGGCCTTGTAGGGCGGCGGGTTGTCATAGAAGTCGAGATCGACGAACAGGGCGCCGGTCAGCAGGTTGCCGGATTTCAGCGTCGCGCGCATGCCGCGCTTGAAGAGGCGCTCGAGACGCTTCTTCCACTGGGCCACGCCTTCATCATCCACTTGCCCCTCGAGGCGTTCGGGCTCGATGCGAATCAGCACCGGAATCTCGAAGCTCGACAGCGTCCGCACGCGCTGGTGGGTAAGGCGATAGGGCACGCTGACCACGGTGCCGAGACGGACGCCGCGGAATTCCACCGGCGCGCCGCGCGACAGGCCACGCACGGTATCGTCGACCATGATCACGTAGTCGATGGCCTGGTGGAAGCTGCCTTCACGGGCCTCTTCCTGGTCGGAATACAGCGTGAAGGAGGTGTTCTCGACCACCGGACGGCCACGCGGCAGGTCTTCGGGAATGCCGAAGGCCACCCCTCCGCTCAGTACGCTTTCCAGTGACCCGACATCGACCTGCAGGCCCTGGGAATCCAGGCGCAGGCTGACCCCGCTGGTGGACCAGAAGCGCGTGGTGGAGGTCACCAGCTCATGGTAGGGCGAGTCGATATACAGGGTGTAGTGCATTTCCTTCTCGCTGGGGCGGAACTCGCTGGATTCCACGCGCCCGACCACGAAGCCCTCGTAGGTGACGGGGTCGCCATCCGACAGCACGCTGCCATCGTTGCTGGTGAGGTCGATGCGCAGTCCCTTGGCGTCCTGCGTCGTCACCGGCGGTTGCTCCAGCGCCACGAAGTGGTCCTCCTCATCGCGGCTGTCGCCGGGCTGAAGCTGGATATAGGCCCCCGACAGCACGGTGTTGAGGCCACTGATGCCCTCACGACCGATGCGCGGCTTCACGACCCAGAGTCGCGAGTCGGCATTGAGCATGCGCTCGCTGTCCTTGGACATGCGCGCGGTGACGATGGTCTTGTCGAGATTGTCCGACAGACGCACGGATTCGACCTTGCCGACCTCGACATTCCGGGTCTTGATCAGTGTCTTGCCCGCCTCGATGCCTTCCGCCGTCTCCATTTCGATCGTGATCAGCGGGCCACGGCTGGCGTAGTTGTGCCACACCATCCAGGCGCCGATCAGCAGGGCCACGATCGGGACAATCCAGATCGGCGAAAGGCGGCGTCGACTTTCACGACGTGCGCGAGAATCATCACTCATAAGTCATCCTGTGAGGCGGCAGCGGAAGGGGGATTGCGGGAGGCATTCAGGGTCGTGAATGGCGTCGTGAACGGAGGCGTGGCCTGCGAGGACGCGGCAAGAGATGCGGAGCCCGTCAGCGGCGTCAGCGGCAGATCACCGAACAGCGTGTTCGCCATCATCGTCTTCTCCGTCTCGGTGTCCCAGACAAGGCGTGGGTCGAAGCTCAACGCCGACAGCATCGTCAGCACCACCACGCAGGCAAAGGACAGCGCCGCGGGCCCCGGGTGGACCGACATCAGCGCGCCCAGCTGGATCAACGCGGCCAGCAGCGCCACCACGAAGACATCGACCATCGACCATCGCCCGACATATTCGGTGATGCGGTACAGGGTCACCCGCGCTCGAGCATGTTGCACCTCGGGGCGCTGGGCGCTGATGCACAGCCAGGCGATGGCGATCATCTTCGAGGCCGGCACCAGGATGCTGGCGATGAAGATGACCATCGCGATGGGCCAGTCACCATGTGACCAGAGCACCACGATGCCACCGGCAATCGTCTGCGGGTCATTCTCCCCGAGACTGACCGTGGTCATGATCGGGAAGAGATTGGCGGGGATGTACAGAATCGCCGCCGCGATCAGCCACGCCCAGGTACGCTGCAGGCTCTGCGTCTTGCGCTGATGGACAGGGTCGCCACAGCGGCGGCAGTGGGTGTGCGCCTCCCGTTTGCCGCAGGCGTTGATCAGGCCGCAGCTATGGCAACTGGCCAGTCCCTGCAAGGCGGCGCCGATGCCCGGCAACGTCCCGTTGGGGGCGGCTGGCTCGCCCGCCAGCGCGAACCACATGCGATCCCCATCGATGCTGGCCAGCGTCTTGGTCATCAGCAGGGCGAAGGCGCAGAACGCCCAGAAGGAAGGGCCGAAGCTGATATCGGCCATGCCGGCGATCTTGACCAGGCTCACCATCACGCCGACCAGAAACACATCCGCCATCATCCACGGGCGCAGGTGGCTCAGGGTGCGCGCAATGCCGCGAATGCCCGGCAAGGGCAGTTTCAGCCCGATGGCTGCATGGGTGTAGATGACGCCCAGCAGGTAGAGCGCCGGCAGCATCACGATGGTCAGGATCAGCAGCACGGCCAGGGAAGGATAGGACTCGGCCGTCAGGGCGGCTGGCGTATCGATCAGGCTGAGGCTCGCCGAGATGCCACTGGTGGCAAAGGCGATGAACTCGAAGGGCAGCGTCAGCACCAGCATCACCAGGCACGCCATCGCCAGTGCCAAGGTGCGTTGCACGGCATGGGCGTGGCGCTGGGCGAACAGATGATCGCAGCGCGGGCAGCGGGCGCGCTCGCCGGCCTTGAGCGCCGGCAGGGCCACGACGAGATCGCAGCACTCGCAGGCACGCATCCGCCGCCGTGACACGCCTGACGTGACAGGCGCGAACACCTGCGGCGGATCACGGGTTTCAAAGGTACGCCGGGTGTAGCGGCGCAGGGCAGCAAGGGGACGAGGCATGTCGCTCCAGCGGGATCGGGTGGTGTATCGCCGTGCCGCGCGTGTTCGGGGCATGCGCAGAGGCGTTGTCAGTCGCGGCTTGACCACGCCTGTGGTTGCGCTCTTGGGGAAGCGCTCTCGGGGATGCGCCGTCAGTGGCCTGGCCCCATGCACACGCGGACCTGCGAAGGTATAGGAGCTGTAGGAGCACCAGGCCTGCGCAGGCAAACAGTGTTCGATAGTAGCATGATGCCGCAAAAGGCTGATGGCACTCAATGCTTGCCGCGTGAGCGCGCCTTTTTTTGCCAGCCTGCAAACAGGCACGCCGCCCGGAGAGGGCGGCGTGCAGGGCCGTCACGCAATGTGACAGCAATGAGGCTTCTGTCGTGATCAGAGATCAGACAAGGTCATCCTCCTGGCGGGCCGCTTCGTGGGCTCGCTTGAGGTCCTTCGGCTCACCGAAGAGGCGGCGCACGACCACATAGCAGACCGGCACCAGGAAGATCGCCAGCACCGTGGCCGAGATCATCCCGCCGATCACGCCGTTGCCGATGGCGTGACGGCTGGCGGCACCCGCACCCGTCGAGATGGCCAGTGGCACGGCACCCAGGGTGAAGGCCAGCGAGGTCATCAGGATCGGGCGCAGACGCATGCGCACGGCTTCCATGGTGGCATCGATCAGCGAGCGACCTTGCACTTCAAGGTCCTTGGCGAACTCGACGATCAGGATCGCGTTCTTGGCCGAGAGCCCGATGGTCGTCACCAGGCCGACCTGGAAGTAGACGTCATTGTCGAGTCCGCGCATCCAGGTGGCGAGCAGGGCACCCAGCACCCCCAGCGGTACCACCAGCATGACGGAGAACGGAATGCTCCAGCTCTCATACAGCGCGGCCAGACACAGGAAGACGAAGACCAGCGAGATGGCATACAGATACGGTGCCATGCCGCCACTCTGGGATTCCTGCAGCGAGATGCCGGTCCATTCCAGCGCGACGCCATTGTTGAGCTGGCTGACCATCTCTTCCATGGCCTGCATGGCCTCACCGGTGGAGTAACCCGGTGCCGCCTGTCCCAGCAGTTCCATCGAGGAGACGCCGTTGTAGCGTTCCAGCTGCGGCGACCCGTAGGTCCACTCGCCGTTGATGAAGGCACTCAGCGGCACCATCTCGCCGGAGGTGTTGCGTACGTACCACTTCTTGAGGTCTTCCGGCTGCATGCGGGCACTGGCTTCCGCCTGCACATAGACCTTCTTGGTACGACCGTTGTCGAGGAAGTCATTGACGTAGGTCGAGCCCCACGCCGTGGAAAGCGTCGAGTAGACCTCTGACAGCGAGACACCCATCGCCGTCGCCTTGAGTTCATCGATATTGAGCGTGAACTGCGGGCTGTCTTCCAGACCATTGGGGCGCAGGCCGGTCACGGCCGGATTCTGGCCCGCCATGCCCAGCAGCTGGTTGCGCGCGTCGGTCAGTGCCTTGTGGCCGATGCCGCCACGGTCGACCAGCATCATGTCGAAGCCGCTGGCGTTGCCCAGTTCCATGATCGGCGGCGGGTTGATGGCGAAGACCAGGGCTTCCTTCAAGGTGCCGAAGTAGCTCTGTGCTTCACTGACCACGCTGAAGGAATCGCGCTCGCGCTCATCCCACGGCTTCAGGTTGATGAAGGCCAGGCCCATGTTCTGACCGCGACCGGCGAAGCTGAAGCCGGCGACGTCGAACATTTCCTGAACCGCATCTTCCTGATCGACCAGGAAGTGATGCTCGACCTTTTCCAGCGTCTCGAGCGTCTGTTCCTGAGTGGAGCCCACCGGCAGGATGACCTGGTTGAACAGATAGCCCTGATCCTCATCCGGCAGGAAGCCGGTCGAGATGCGCGTGAATACCACGCCACAGCCGACGACGATCAATGCATAGACCAGCATCGAGCGCCCGGTGCGCTTGAGCATGCCGCCAACACCTTTCTGGTAGCGCGCGTTGGAGCGATCGAAGACCCGGTTGAAGAGGCCGAAGAAGCCGGTGGTCTTCTCCTTGGTCGGCTTGAGCAGGGTGGCGCACAGGGCCGGCGTCAGGATCAACGCCACCAGTACGGACAGCGTCATCGCCGAGACGATGGTCACCGAGAACTGACGGAAGATCGCGCCGGTGGTGCCGGGGAAGAAGGCCATCGGAATGAACACGGATGACAGCACCAGGCCGATACCCACCAGTGCGCCGGTGATCTGGCCCATCGACTTGCGAGTCGCTTCCAGTGGCGAGAGCTTCTCTTCGTGCATGACGCGTTCGACGTTTTCGACCACCACGATCGCATCGTCGACCAATAGCCCGATGGCGAGCACCATGGCGAACATCGTCAGGGTATTGATGGAGAAGCCCAGCACTTCCAGCACCCCGAAGGTGCCCAGCAGCACGACCGGCACCGCGATGGTCGGAATCAGGGTGGCGCGGAAGTTCTGCAGGAACAGCAGCATCACCAGGAAGACCAGTGCCACGGCTTCCAGCAGTGTCATCACCACTTCTTCGATGGAGATCTTGACGAAGGGTGAGGTGTCGTATGGGACCTTGAAGCTCATGCCCGGCGGGAAGTAGGCGGACAGCTCATCGAGGCGGTCCTTGACGGCCTGGACAGTGTCCAGCGCGTTGGCGCCCGAGGCCAGCTTGATCCCCAGGCCAGCAGCAGGCTTGCCGTTGTAGCGGCTGACGGTGCTGTAGGTTTCGGCGCCTTTCTCGGCGCGACCGACGTCACGCAGATAGACCTGAGAGCCATCTTCCTGGGTCTTGAGCAGGATGTTGCCGAACTGCTCCGGCGTTTCAAACAGGGTCTGCGCCACGATGGTGGCGTTGAGCTGCTGGCCTTCTTCCGCTGGCAGATTGCCCAGCTGGCCCGAGGCGATCTGGTTGTTCTGCGTGCTGATGGCCGTGGTGACGTCGCTGGTGGTCAGCTTGAAGTTGTTGAGCTTCTGCGGGTCGAGCCAGACACGCATGGCCCCCGGCGCGCCGAACAGCTGGGTCTCGCCGACGCCCTGAACACGCGCGACCTCATCCTGGATGTCGGAGGCGACATAGTCGGTCAATTGCTGCTTGGTCATGCTGCCATCGTCAGAGACGAAGGCCGCGACCATCAGGAAGCTGCCGGAGGACTTGGTGACTGAAACACCCTGGTTCTGAACGGATTGTGGCAGGCGCGGAGTGGCCAGCTGCAGCTTGTTCTGTACCTGAACCTGGGCGATGTCGGGGTCGGTGCCGGTGTCAAAGCTCAGCTCGATGCTGGCGTTGCCCTGGGAGTCCGAGGTCGAGCTCATGTACAGCAGATTGTCGATGCCGTTCATCTGCTGCTCGATGACCTGGGTCACCGTGTCTTCCACCGTCTGGGCGGAGGCACCGGAGTAGGTAGCCTGAATGGTGATGCTGGTAGGGGCCAGCGAGGGGTACTGCTCGATCGGTAGCTTGAGGATACTGAAGATACCCCCCAGCATCACGATGATGGCGAGCACCCAGGCAAAGATAGGGCGATCGATGAAAAATCTGGCCATGACGTTTGAGGCTCCTGGAACGTCGTTCGGGACGGTCGCCAGTCACACGAGAAGCGTCTCTCGTCTGACTGGCGACAGTGGCGCGAAAAGCGGGGGCAGGCTTACTGGCTATCGCCGGTCTTGGCCTGTTCACTTTCCGAGGAGTCGCTGCTGGCAGCAGTCCGCGACTGAGATGCGGCGTTCTGGTCAGTGCCTGTCTCGTCCGAGGCGATCTCGACCGTGGCACCCGGCTTGATCTTCTGCAGACCGCTGACGATGACCTTGTCATTGCTGTCGAGGCCGCTGGTCACCAGCCACTGATTGTCGATGGCCTGACCGATCACGACCTGCTTGGCCTCGACCTTGTTCTCGGCATTGACCGTCATCACGCTGGCCTGGCCCGTGCTGTCACGGCTCACGGCTTTCTGCGGAATCAGGATGGCATCCTTGGCGACGGCTTCGGTCAGACGGGCACGCACGAACATGCCCGGCAGCAGCAGCTCATCTTCATTGGGGAACAGTGCGCGCAGCGTGACCATGCCGGTCCCCTGGTCGACAGTGACATCCGCGAACTGCAGCTTGCCCTTGGCGCCATAGACGCTGCCGTCTTCCATCACCAGCTCGACTTCCGTCTGGACCGGGGCGGTGGCGGCATCGCGATTCTCGCCCAGCTCACGCTTGAGGCGCAGCACTTCGGTGGCGGACTGGGTCAGGTCGACATAGATGGGGTCCAGCTGCTGGACGGTGGCCAGACTGGTTTCCTGACTGGCCGTGACCAGTGCGCCCTTGGTGACGCTGGACTTGCCGATACGACCACTGATCGGTGAGGTGACCTTGGTGTAATCCAGGTTGATCTGCGCGCTGGATACCGCGGCCTTGGCCGAGGCGACATCGGCACGGTCTTCGCCGACGGTGGCCACGGCATCGTCATAATCCTGCTGGCTGACCATCTTGCGTGCGACGAGGTTCTTGTAGCGCTTGGCTTTGAGGCTCGAGGTGTTGAGGCTCGCCTCGGCGCGCGCCAGGCTCGCCTTGGCGCTCTCGACATCGGCGCGATAGGTGCGCGAATCGATGTGATAGAGCACCTGACCTTCCTCGACGTCACTGCCTTCGGTGAAGTCGCGCGATTCGATGATGCCGCCGACCTGCGGACGCACTTCCGCGATCTGATAGGCACGCGTGCGGCCCGGAAGTTCGGTGGTGAGCGGTACCTCCTGGGCAGTGACGGTGACGACATCGACCTGAGCGGCCTGGCTGGCGCCTGCGGCGGAGCCTTGGCCAGCCTCCTCCTTGTCGCCGCTACAGCCGGCCAGCAGGGCACCGACCAGCAGCAGGCTTGCCGGAAGCAGGCCGAGGCGGCGGGCATTGAAAGCCAATGGGTGTCTCTGCAAGCGGGATTGACTGGGGGAAGTCGGGGCCATGGAGCGTCCTTTACGAAATTCAGGGGCTGAAGTGCGTCACTATCGCCACATTGTGACTCACCGCAGGCGCGGCAGGTCAAAGCAACGATGTCATGATGAGGAATATATTTAGCCCGCTATTCTATCGGAATGGCGAGGCGACTGTATGGTTGTTTTGTGCAGTTATTGCGCACCCTGTTGCAACAGATTGTTGCCACGTGAGCAGCATTCTGAACCTCATGGAGGGGATGCAAGACAATGCAATTCGCTTGCCATGCCCGCAGGCGTGCGCATGCCTCGCCTCACGCAAGGTGCGTGCACAAGTCAGGTGAGGCCAGGGCAGTGATGGTGCACCAATATGCGTAAATTCTGAATAAGTTATCAGATCGAAGTGTCTGAATGATGAACTCCCCGGCCCTGTACGCGAATGCATGTCGTCAGCACATGACGGATCAGCGGATCAGCGGATCAGCGGATCAGCGTGAGGTCGGGAGAGCGGGAAAGCGGGAGGGTGAAAGAGCGGAAGCGCTGAGGGGGTGAGGGGCTGAAGCGCTGATGGGATGAAGCGCAGGGCGACCTCTTGAGTCATCTGGCGGGAGCAGCGCAACCGCAAGAGGACGCGGCAGGGGCGGGTGCCCAGGGGCGGAACGCCGTGAATTGTGCCACCAGCGGGGCAAGGCTTGCGCGGTCCTCCGGCAGCTGTGGTTGGCGCAGCAGACGCAGGCGCGGGCGATCAGCGAAGGCCTCCTCCAGTCTGGCGGCCCAGTGTTGCTGCTGTTCTCGCCAGGTCGCGACCCAGTCATCCAACGACTCGTGGGGCGTTGAGGGGGAACCGCCAGCCCCTTGCGCGGCGGGCTCCGGCAGGCATTGATTGATGATCAGGCCGCCGACGGCCAGACCATGGGCTTCCAGCGCCTCTCGTGTTCGAGTTGTCTCCAGACACGGCAGCTTCTCTGGCGTGCTGACCAGAATCACGCGCGCCCGGCGGGTATCGCTCAAGCGCTGACGCAATGCTGCGTAGCGCGTACGGCGTTGCTCCAGCGCCTCGCTGATCGGGTCTTCCGGCGCTTCTTCGCCTGGCGTCTCTGACGCCTGCTGACTGTCCAGCCACAGGCTGCGTTCGGCGACGGCGCGCCTGCGCTGGCCCAGCATGCCCTCCAGCCAGCCGCCCAGCACTTCGGGCAGACTCAGCAGGCGAATGGTGTGCCCGCTGGGGGCCGTATCGAACAGGATATGGCGATAGTGTGGGGCTTCATCTTCCAGCGGGGCTGGCGGAGTCAGGATGATCTCCACCAGCGCATCGAAGAGTGCCGCTTCACTGGTGCCGGGGGCGTGGCGTGACAGCTCGAGCTGGCGCATCACGGTGGCACTGCGCTCGCCACTTACCAGGGGGACGATCCGCTGGCGGACCGCCTCCAGGTAGCGGTCGCATTCCCGCTCGGGGTCCAGTTCCATCACGTCGAGGCGCGGCGCGATGTTGCAGGGCTTGCCACCGATCGCACCGAACAGGTCGCCGAGATTGTGCGCGGGGTCTGTCGACACCAGCAGGGTCGCTTCGCCTTTCTCCGCCAGTGCCAGCGCCTGGGCCGCCGCGCAGCTGGTCTTGCCGACACCGCCCTTGCCACCGAAGAACCAGATCTCGGGGTGCTTGGATATCCCGGCTTGCTCCGGTGCTTGGCCAGACTGGTGAGCGTGAGCCTCGTAAGTCTCGTGAGCCTCGTAAGTCTCGTGAGCCGCTGACGGCTGAGTGCCTGACCAGACAGCCGTATCTTTCGCCGTGCGGGATGCTGCGCGTTTCCAGAGCCTGCTCAACAGCACTTGATGCCCTCCAGCGGTGAATGCTCAAGCCCCTGACGCAGGTGCCAGTCATGCATGCGTTCCAGCATCAGCGGCAGCATCTCCAGCGAGACGGCCGGCGCCGGATTGGGGATGCCCATCAGCTCCGCGAAGCTCATCATCATGAAGATGTCCTCCTCCTCACGGGCAAGCTGCGCCAGATCGCGCTGCTGGTTGACGCGCAGCATGGCCTCCCAGCCATCCCGCAGCTGAATGGCGCCTGTCAGCAGGCGCCGTGTCAGACCCGGCAGGCGGGGTGATGACGCCAACCGGGTATCGTCATCAGCTCTCATGAGCGCTCACCCGGGCGGGAGACTTCAGGCTGCGGCTGGCCTCGAGCAGGATCCACAGCGCAAACACCATGATCAGGCTGCCGAAGGTGAACAACAGCCATTGCGGATCGTTGCTGCCCATGCCCGACCAATCCAGCACCACCTGCTGCACCATCGCCCACAGCGTCATGATCATCAAGAAGACCATCGGGGCCAGGGTATAGATGACTGGGCGGCCCTGACGCTTGAGCCACACCGACACCAGCATCAGCGAGATGCCCGCCAGCAGCTGATTGCTGGTGCCGAACAAAGGCCACAGCAGGTAGCCGCCGGAACCGAAACCCTTGGGTCCCTGCGGCAGGATGACCAGTGCGGCACTGGCGATGACGGCGATGCTGGTGGCGACATGCTTGTGGCTGAGCACCGGCATGCCGTATTCGCTGCCCAGTTCCGCGATGATGTAGCGCATCAGGCGCACGGCGGAGTCCAGCGTCGTTGCCGCGAAGCTGACCACGATGACCGCGACCAGCGTACTGCCGACGTTGGCGGGCAGGCCGAGGTGCGAGATCAGCTGACCGGACCCCTGAACGAAGCTCGAGAGGCCATTGGCACCCGCCGCGGCGAAGCTTGAATAGGTCGCGGTGAAGTCGGCCTGGGTTGCGAACAGGGTCGCCACCGCGATGATGGAAATCAGCGCCAGCATGCCTTCGCCCAGCGCACCGGAGTAACCGATCAGGCGCGCATCCGGTTCATGGGACAGCTGTTTGGAGGTGGTGCCGGAGGCGACCAGACCGTGGAAGCCCGAGATGGCGCCGCAGGCAATGGTGATGAACAGCAGCGGGTAGAAGGACATCTCGGCATCGGCGTTGAAGGCCGGCGCCGTCAGCTGCGGGCCACCTACGGCCAGTCCCAGATACAGCAGTACCAGCCCGACCACCAGCTGGTGAGAGTTGATGGTGTCGCGTGGCTGCAGCAGTTTCCAGACCGGCAATACCGAGGCGATGTAGACATAGCTCATCAGCGCGATGATCCATACTAGGAAGGCGCTGGAGATGGGCGAAAGGCCGAACAACAAGCTGCCATCCTCGCCACCGGCCATGGCGGTAAAGGCACCGGCCAGATCGATCTGCAGGAACTCGAACTGACCCGCCAGCAGGGCGGCGGCATACATCACCATCAGCGCGAGCAGCGAGGGGATCAACATCTTGCCGCCACGACGATAGACGCGATGGCCGATCCATACCGCCAGCGGAATCTGGATCAGCACCGACAGCACGCTGGCCGGGAAGTTGATGAACAGATTGGCGATCACCCAGGCGAACACCGCGTTCAGCATCAGGACCAGGATCAGGATGATGAACAGAAACAGCAGCTTGGCACGCTTGCCGATCAGCTTGTCCGCCAAGGTGCCCACCGACTGGCCGCGATGACGTGCCGACAGCGTCAAGGTGCCGAAATCATGCACGCCTGCCGCGAACAGACTGCCCAGTACGACCCACAGCACGGCCGGCAGCCAGCCCCAGTAGACGGCGATCGCCGGACCGACAATGGGGGCTGCGCCCGCCACCGAGGTGAAATGGTGGCCCCACAGCACCCAGCGATTGGTCGGCAGGTAGTCGGTGTCATCGCGCAGCGCGTGGGCTGGTGTCACGAAATTCGGGTCGAGGCGGAAGATGCGTTCGGCCAGAAAGCGGGAATAGAAGCGATAGCCGATGGCGAAGGCAACGCAGCCGAACAGGGCAAGCCAGATGGCGTTCATGGCAGATTCCGAGGGGCGTGGTGATGGATTGAGTAGGGCGTGCTGGCGTGTGCCGGTTGTCAGCTCGACATGCCGCTGTCGAGCGCACGCCGAGCAAGACCTTCCGTCAGGGATTTCAAGCAAGACTTTCAACACACTGGTGCCGATCGGCGTGACGCTAACATCGATAAATGCGCATATAACTTCGCCATTGGTCGCCCCGCCGCGCGCCAGCATGTCGCCAGCCGACTTCATGGCAATGACTCAATCGCCGCCTTCCTGCGTGGACTGAACGCAGAAGCGCGCCGCTGCCTTGTGCTCAGGCGGCATCACGCGCGGGGTAGCCGTTTTTGCCTCGCTCTGCCTTGCGACCAAGGAGTATCAGTGGGTTGATCCACGCGACCTTGTGTTCCGCCAAGCTCTTCTATACTCGAAGCAAGTCGGAGCACGGGGAGCCGCTCAGCGCCGTCATCTGGGTGAGGCTCTCGATAACAATGACAAGGAGGCGCCGATGTCATGGATCGCGGAATGCCTTTCCCGTGTCACCAGGCCAATGCGTCTGCGCTTGCGACGTACAGTGAAGACCCTGTCACTGACGACCCTGACACTGACAGTCCTTTCCCCTTCGGTGCTGGCAGTCGAATACAACATGCCGGTCGGGGTCACCGCGGTCAGCCGCGAGATCCACTCGCTGCACATGATCATCTTCTGGATCTGTGTGGTCATCGGCATCGTGGTGTTCGGTGTGATGGGCTACGCGATGATCAAGCACCGCAAGTCACGCGGTGCGGTATCGGCAAGCTTTCATGAAAATACCCGTATCGAGATTCTGTGGACCGCCATCCCGCTGTTGATCCTGGTGGTGATGGCGGTGCCTGCCACCGCCACGCTCAAGGACATGTACGACGCCTCCGAGTCGGCGCTGGACGTGAAGATCACCGGCCATCAATGGCGCTGGCAGTACGAGTATCTGGGCGAGGATGTCGCCTTCACCTCAAGCCTCGCGACCCCGCGCGAGCAGATCAACAACACCGCCGCCAAGGGCGAGCATTACCTGCTGGAAGTCGACAACCCACTGGTGTTGCCCATCAATCGCAAGGTGCGCTTCCTGACCACCTCCGCCGATGTCATCCACTCCTGGTGGGTGCCGGACTTCGGCGTCAAGAAAGACGCCATCCCCGGCTTCATCAATGAGGCCTGGACGCGTATCGAGACCCCCGGCACCTATCGTGGCCAGTGCACCGAGCTGTGCGGCAAGGACCACGGCTTCATGCCGGTGGTGGTCGAGGCGTTGCCGGAGGCCGAGTTCGATGAGTGGCTGATCGCGCGCAAGGCCGAAGCCGAGGCCGCGCTCAACGATGCCGGTCGTGACTGGAGTCTCGAGGAGCTGATGGAGAAGGGCGAGAAGACCTACGCCACCATCTGCGCCTCCTGCCACCAGCCGGATGGCCAGGGCATGCCGCCGGCGTTCCCCTCGCTGGTGGGCAGCGCCATCGTCACCCAGGACATGCAGGCGCACATCGATATCGTGGTCAACGGCAAGGCGGGCACCCCCATGGCGGCCTTCGCCGATGTGCTGAGTCCGGTCGAGCTGGCGGCTGTCATCACCTATGAGCGCAACGCCTGGGGCAATGATACCGGCGAGCTGGTGCAGCCAGCCGTCATCAAGGAACAGCTGTCTCAATAGCGTGCAAGCGACGCATTCAGGAGGCGTGTCATGGCCAGTGAACAGCCACGCAAGGCGGTACTTCAGGCCAGCGAGAGCGAGGGGGCCACCGCAGGCGGCGCTCATGTGGGCGAGGGCCACGGCAGCGCGCCGCGCGGCATGCTGCGCTGGCTGCTGACCACCAATCACAAGGATATCGGCACCCTCTATCTGATCTTCTCGCTGAGCATGCTGTTCATCGGCGGCATCATGGCGCTGGTGATCCGCACCGAGCTGTTCCAGCCCGGCCTGCAGATGGTGCAGCCGGAGTTCTTCAACCAGATGACCACCATGCACGGGCTGATCATGGTGTTCGGCGCCATCATGCCGGCCTTCACCGGGCTGGCCAACTGGATGATTCCGCTGCAGATCGGCGCGCCCGACATGGCGCTGCCGCGCCTCAACAACTTCAGCTTCTGGCTGTTGCCGGTCGCCTTCCTGTTGCTGCTTTCCACCCTGCTGATGGAGGGCGGTGGCCCCAATTTCGGCTGGACCTTCTACGCGCCGCTGTCCACCACCTATGCGCCGCCTTCGACCAGCTTCTTCATCTTCTCGCTGCACATCGCCGGCATCAGCTCGATTCTCGGCGCCATCAACATCATCGCCACCATCCTCAATCTGCGTGCCCCGGGCATGCGCCTGATGGACATGCCGCTGTTCGTCTGGACCTGGCTGATCACCGCCTTCCTGCTGATCGCGGTGATGCCGGTGCTGGCGGGCGCCATCACCATGATGCTGTTCGACATCAACTTCGGCACCAGCTACTTCAATGCCGCCGGTGGCGGCGACCCGGTGCTGTTCCAGCATCTGTTCTGGTTCTTCGGGCATCCCGAGGTCTACATCATGATCCTGCCGGCCTTCGGCATCGTGTCCGCCATCGTGCCGACCTTCTCGCGCAAGCGGCTGTTCGGTTACGCCTCGATGGTCTACGCCACCGGCTCCATCGCGATCATGTCCTTCCTGGTCTGGGCGCATCACATGTTCGCCGTCGGCCTGCCACTGGTGGCGGAACTGTTCTTCATGTACACGACGATGCTGATCGCGGTGCCGACCGGCGTGAAGGTCTTCAACTGGATCGCCACCATGTTCCGCGGCTCCATCAGCTTCGAGCCCCCGATGCTGTTTGCGATCGCCTTCATCGTCCAGTTCACCATCGGCGGCTTCTCGGGCCTGATGCTGGCCATCGCCCCGGCGGATTTCCAGTACCACGACACCTACTTCGTGGTGGCGCATTTCCACTATGTGCTGGTGCCCGGCGCGCTGTTCGCGATTCTCGCCGGAGCCTACTACTGGCTGCCCAAGTGGACCGGCTTCTATCCCCATGAAGGGCTCTCGAAGTGGCATTTCTGGCTGTCGGTCATCGGCGTCAACCTGACCTTCTTCCCGATGCACTTCTCGGGGCTGGCCGGCATGCCGCGCCGCATCCCGGATTACGCGCTGCAATTCGCCGACTTCAACATGCTGTCCAGCATCGGCGCCTTCCTGTTCGGTATCTCGCAGCTGCTGTTCCTGGTCGTGATCGTCAAGTGCGCGCGCGGCGGTGTCAGGGCGCCGGCGTGTGCCTGGGAGGGGGCGGTGGACCTGGAGTGGAGCGTGCCGAGCCCGGCGCCGCTGCATACCTTCGAGATTCCTCCGCAGACCCGCGATGGCCAGATCATCCGCTGAGCGATGGACAGCGGCCAGGAGAGTGACATGCCCTCACGCGATCACGCAGCACAGCAACAGGCAGTGGCACGCACCGTGCGGCGCACGCTGCTGGCGCTGGTCGCGATGCTGGGCTTCGCCTTCGCGCTGGTGCCGCTCTATGACGTCTTCTGCAATCTCACCGGCCTGAATGGCAAGGCCGCCAGTCAGGCCAGGGCCGCGGTGGCCATGGAGATCGACGAGAGCCGCTGGGTCTCGGTGCGCTTCATCACCCAGCAGGGGCAGGGCCTGCCGTGGACACTCGAGGCGTTGGATGAGCAGTTCCGCATCCACCCCGGTGGCCAGTACAGCGCGCGCTTCGTGTTCACCAATCACGCCGATTACCCGGTGCGTGGCCGCGCGGTCCCCAGTGTCAGTCCTGCCGAGGGCTCACTGCATCTGCGCAAGATCATGTGCTTCTGCTTCCAGGAGCAGACGCTGGCAGCAGGCGAGCGGCGCGAGCTGCCGCTGGTCTTTCAGGTCGACCCTGACCTTCCGGAGGGCATTCGTGATCTGACCCTGGCGTACACGCTCTATCCGGTCATGACGCCGTCATCCGCGGGGGACGATGGTGCAGAGCATTCTGCAGGAGGTGAAACATGAGCAGTGGCAGCTATTACGTCCCGGCCCACAGTGCCTGGCCCATCTTCGGCGTGCTGGCGGTGGGCGGCATGATGATCGGTACCGGAATCTGGATGGTACACGGCAGCGCCGCCTGGTTGTCAGGCATCGGTCTGCTGGCCGTTGTGCTGGTGATGGCGGGCTGGTTTCGGGATGTGGTGCGCGAGTCGATGGGCGGCCTCTACGATGACCAGATGGACCGCTCGTTCCGCTGGGGCATGGCCTGGTTCATCTTTTCGGAATTGATGTTCTTCGCGGCCTTCTTCGGGGCGCTGTTCTATCTGCGAACCTTCGCGCTGCCCTGGCTCGATGGTGAGGGCGCCAAGGGGGTGACGGCGTTGCTGTGGCCGGACTTCACCGCCAGCTGGCCCCTGATGACGCCGCCGGATGCCAGCATCGCCGGGCCCAGAGAGCTGCTGTCGCCCTGGCAGCTGCCGCTGGCCAACACGCTGTTGCTGGTCAGTTCCAGCGTCACGCTGACGGTGGCGCATGAAGCGCTGAAGATGGAGTTTAGGCGCACGGCACGCAACTGGCTGGCGGGCACCGTGGTGCTGGGGCTGTGCTTTCTGACCCTGCAGGGCATCGAATACTACGAGGCCTGGCACCACCTGGGGCTGACGCTGCAGGCGGGGGTCTATGGCGGCACCTTCTTCCTGCTGACCGGTTTTCATGGTCTGCACGTCACCATCGGCACCCTGATTCTGATCGTGATGCTGGTGCGCGTGATACGCGGCCACTTCTCGAGTGAACGTCACTTCGCCTTCGAAGCGGCTGCCTGGTACTGGCACTTCGTCGATGCGGTATGGATCGGTCTGTTCCTGTTCGTCTATGTGTTCTGACAGCACGCGGCGTGATGTCAGTCCAGCATTCCGGTGGAGAAGCCAATGACCAGCAGAATCACCAGACACACTGCCAGGCCAACCCGCCATTTGAGAGAGGTCAGCAGGCGTCGACTGCGGCTGCCATCGCGCAGCAGAAAACCGGCACCGGCGACCAGGCTTGCCAGCATGCCGATAAAGACCAGTGCGATCAGCGATTTGAGCAGCATGTCACCTCCCGGGGCGCAGACAGTGGCGGGTGAGCACAGCGCGGCACTCGCTTGTGACAGTCGAGCTCATCCGGCAGACAAGCGCAAGTCAGCGCCAGCGGCGCAGGTGTCATCCACAGCGGCGCAGGCGTCTTCAACGGCGGCGACGCAGGAGCGCCAGGTCGGACGCGGCTGGTGGCTGTTCTGGGGATGCCTGATCGTGCTCGGCCTGTGTCTGTGCAGCTGGCAGGTGATGCGTGGCCAGGCGCGTGCCCAGCATCTGGAGGATACCGCCAGCGCGCCGGAGCTGGTGATGCCGACGGCGCCACCCGCCAGTGCCAGCCTGATCGAGCTGCGCGGCGAATGGCTCGCGGAGCACAGCCTGCTGCTGGACAACCGCACGCTGGACAAGCGCCATGGCGTGGCGGTGCTCACGCCCTTCCGAACGCTGGATGGCCGCTGGTGGCTGGTGGAGCGTGGCTTCGTGGCATCGCCGGCACCCCGCAGCGACCCGGAGTTCACGACCCCGACAGGCTCCGGGGTGATCAGTGGTCGCTGGCAGTGGTTGAACGGTCAGGGCAACAGCGGTGGCCCACTGTTCGGCCCCAATCGCGAGGGGCAGCGCCTGCAGCAGGTCGATCTGAGCGCCTGGCAGGCGCTGGGCACACCGGCCTTTGCGGGTGTCTTGCACCAGACGAGCGGGGAGGGGCGATACCTGCCCTGGTGGCAGCCGAGCAACATGACGCCCGAGCGCCACTACGCCTATGCGCTGCAGTGGCTGGGGCTCAGCCTGGGAGCGGCGGTGGTCATGATTCTGGGTGCGCGCCGTCAACGTCAGTCCGCGCTGCGTCAGCGCCAGGCCTAGCGCCCGGTGCTTGTGTCTTGAGTCTGTTGTCCGCACACCCGGGCAAGCAGGGAAGCCGTCGTCAGGAGGAGAGCGATGACACACGTGATGCGACAGCGTCTGAAACTCGTGGCCTTGCTGGGGCTGTTGTCCGCCCCGCTGCCCTTGGCGTGGGCCATGCTGAGCGCACAGGTCGGGATCCCCGAGGGGCGGGTGGCAAACGGTGCCCTGTTGCCAAAGGTCAAGCCGCTCACGGACTGGTCGCTCGACTACCTCGTGACAGAAAACGCCACTGACAACGTCACCGAAAACGCCACAGGAAACGCGACTGACGGCGCTGTTGGCGCGAAGGAGGCCCCTGGCATGCCGCCGCTGGCCGCCCGAGGCGCGGATGAGCAGCGTTTCTGGCTCAGCTGGCCGGAGCCGAACCAGCCGCAGCTGGCCGCGGCGCAGGCCGAGCGCTGGTGGCGCCTGCATCGCGCGCTTGGCAAGGAGGCGCCACGCCTGGGCCGCCTGGTGGTGGCTGAAAAGACCTTTGTGCATCCCCATGTGCCGGGCGAGCAACGGGCGCTCGGGCGCTGGCCGGCGCCGAACGATGCCACTTCCGCATCGCACCGGTTGCGCCTGATCGACCCTCACGGACAGGTCGTGGTTGCCTATGGGCCCGAGATCACCCCGCAGGCCGTGATGAAGGATGTGCGCCGGCTGCTCAAGCGTAATCCGGTCGCGCCTCGCTAGGTCGGACCTCGCCAGGTCGCGCCTCGATAGTTAGCGCCTAGCCAGGCCGGGCCTCTCCAGACCACGCCTCGCCAGGCCGCGCGTGATCTTCTTTCGCTTCACCAGGGAGATATGCCATGTCTCGCCTCGCCAGACAGAAGCGCTATCCACCGCGGGCCTGCGCCGTCTCGCGGGCTCGCCAACGAGGGGCGGCGTTGCTGCCTCGCCCGCCATTTCTGCGCCACGCCACCACGGATGAAGCCTCAGCTGCGCAGGCCTTCTCGATGGCGACGCCTGAGCTGACGTCTGATCTGGTGCATGGCCCTGTCTCACGGCAGGCGGCGAGCCGACGGGTGACGGCACGCCTGTGGCACAGCAGTCAGCGACTGGTTGCCAGCATGCTGGGACTTGTCATTCTGGTGATCGGGCTGGGAGCCTGGACGCGGCTGGTGGACGCCGGTCTGGGGTGCCCCGACTGGCCGGGCTGTTATGGCGCTCTGGTCGTGCCGGATGCCCAGACGGCGAGTCTGCATAGCCCGCATCATCCGCTTGAAGGCTACAAGGCGTGGGCGGAGATGATCCATCGCTATGCGGCGAGTCTGCTCGGGCTTGCGGCAATCGCTTTGCTCGCGCTGGGCTGGCGGATACGCCGTCGGGAGGCTCACCAGCCGCAGGCCTTCGAGGGTGGCAGCGGCGAGGCAAAGGTGACTGATCACTGGGGTGCGGAGGTGCACACTCGTTTTCCCCTGGCCGGCTGCTGGCTGTTGTTGGGCATGCTGTTGGTCCAGGGTGCGTTCGGGGCCTTTACCGTGACGCTGAAGCTGTGGCCGCAGGTGGTGACGCTGCATCTGCTGGGCGGTCTGAGCGTATTGAGCCTGCTGCTGTTGCTGTGGCTATCACTCAGACGGCGGGCGGCGCACCTCAAGGTGACGGCTGAGCAACACAAGGCGGGCGCTTATGCAGCGCACATCCGGCGTCAGCCCTGGCTGGCCACTCTGGCCGCGGCTCTGCTGCTGGGGCAGCTGGCCCTGGGGGGCTGGACCTCGAGCAATTATGCCGGGCTTGCCTGTGAAGGTTTCCCGACCTGCAATGGTGCCGCATGGCCGGCGATGGACTGGGGAGAGGGCTTCCACCTGACCCAGGATGTCGGCCCCAGTTATCTGCACGGGCAGCTGCATGGTGAGGCGCGCACGGCCATCCACATGGCGCACCGTGGCGGGGCCGTGCTGCTGGGGGCGGTGCTGTTGGCGCTGTATTGGCGCCAGCGCCGCTACTTGCCGGCGCGGACGCCATCGCCTCACAACCCCTGGCGCTGGGCGCTGGGGTGTTGGCTGGTGCAGGCAGGCTTGGGGGTCGCCAATGTGCTGTGGTGGTTGCCGCTGGATCTGGCGCTGGCGCATACCCTGGGGGCCGTCGCGCTGACGCTGGCGATGGTGTGGGCGATGGATCAGATGCGCCAGGCGGCTCGCCACAAGCGGGCATCCGTCTCGCAGGCGCTGGCCTGATGAGAAGCAGATGGTGGGCAGCAGTTAGGCGGAAGGTAGGCAAGAAGGTGGGCAAGACGGTAAGCATAAGAGAGACACCCAAGCGCGCGTGATCGCGCTTACCAGACCGCAAGAGGCCGCTCATGAGAGCGGCCTCTTGCGGTCTGCGTCGTATCAGCCGGTATCCTGTCAGGCCGCGCTGCCGAAGCGCTCCTGCAGGTAGGCATTGATGGTGTCGGATTCGTACATCCACTCTTCGCGCCCATCGTCATGGGTGATCAGCAGGCACGGCACCTTGACGCGACCGCCACCCTGTTCGAGGGCCTGGCGGTGAGTGGCGTTGTGCTGGGTGTCGCGCTGCTCGACGTTCAGGTTCAGTTGATGCATGCGCTTGCGCACCTTGATGCAGAACGGGCAGGTCGAGAACTGATACAGCGCCAGTTTGGCCGTCTCGGCGTCCACCTCGGCCTGCTGGGCGGGGCTGCGCTCGAGCGCGCTGCCGCGGGTCAGCTTCTCGCTGAGCAGCATGAAGGGAGCCAGCACCAGACGCAGGGTGCGGAAGAACAGGCGGATGATGGAGCGCATGGCAGAACCTCATGGGACGTGCGGGTATCGGCGCCAGTGCCGCAGGGCGGGTGGCGAATTTACAATGGGGCCATTCTAGAGCTCAGCGGCCTCGGCGTCTTCCCCATGCGCGTTGCGGATATGCGTCAGCAGGGACTGTCGCAACCAGCGGTGCCCGGGGTCCTGCTCGTGGCTGGCATGCCAGATCAAGCGGTAGCTGAGCGCGGGCAGGCGCATCGGTAGCTCAAGAATCGCCAGCCCATGCAGCTCGCTGCTGGCCTGGGCAAAGCTTCTGGGGGCGCAGAACACCAGCTCGCTGTGCGCGACGATGCTCAGGGCATCGCGGAAATCCGGCACCAGCACGCTGATGCGGCGTGGTGCGCCGTGCTGCTCCAGCCGCTCATCCAGCGACCAGCGTGAGCGCCCCTCGCAGGTGGCCTGGACATGACTCAAGGCCGCGAATTCGCTCAGCGTCATCGGTGTCTGGCGCCGCGTGAGCGGATGATCACGCCGCACTAGAATCACATGGTCGTCGCGCCACAGCAGGCGCGATTGGAAGCCAGGGGGGGAGGGCAGGCGGCTCGCCCGGGGTCTCGGCGCTGTGATCGTGTCCGGCAAGCCCGATATCCAGCTGGCCCTTTTCCATCAGGCTCAGGCAATCGGCCTGCCAGCGGCTGATCTCGAGGCTGCCATGCGGCAGCGCATCGGTCAGTGCGCGCGTGCAGGACGGCATCAGGGTCGCCCAGGCGCTTTCCAGCACCGCCAGTTGAAAGCGCCGCTGGCTGGTGGCGGGGGTGAAGGTGGCAGGGGCGCTCAGATTCTCGAGACGCGAGAGCAGCTCGGCCAGCTCGCCACGCAATGACAGGGCCCGCGCCGTGGGGCGCAGACCGTGGCGTTCGCGAATGAAAAGGGCGTCATCAAACATCACGCGCAGGCGTGCCAGACTCTTGCTGACGGCAGACTGCGAGAGGTGCAGACGGCCCGCCGCGCGCGTCACGCTGCACTCTTCCAGCAGTACCTGCAGCACCTGCAGCAGATTGAGGTCGATGCGCGTGTTGAAGGGCGTGGCCGCTGGCGCTGAGCCCGAAGACGCAGGCAGTGAAGACGCGGCTGGAGACTGGGCGGCAACCGGCCTTGCGGGTGTCTGCGGGGCTGTCGCGCTCATGAGTTTCTCCAGTGGAATATCAAGCCTGAAATAATATCATTTTGCTTCATAAGTCGCAGGCGCTAGGCTCTGCGGATTCTTGATGGCCCTCTGTCGGGCCGCCCTTGGCTTCTGACTCTCGAGATTATCCATGTCCGTGTCTTCCTCTGCTGCCGCAAGGCCCATGCCCAACGCACGACTATTGCTGTTGCTGCTGGTCGGCTGCGTGATGTTCTCGCCGCTGGCGATCGATATCTATCTGCCCTCACTGCCGGCGATGGCGCGTGAATTCGCCCAGCCCACCGATGTGATGCAGATGACGGTGACGCTGTTTCTGGGCGCTGTGGGTGTCGGGCAGATTCTGGTCGGCCCGTTGACGGACCTCTACGGACGGCGTCCGGCGCTGTTGGGTGGCGCGACGGTCTATCTCGTCGGCGCGATGGTCGCCGTGCTGGCACAGGACATCAGCATGCTGTATCTCGGGCGTATCCTGCAGGGGCTGGGAGCGTGCGCCACGGTGACGGTGGCCTTCGCGGCCGTGCGTGACTGTTACACGCCGGAGCAGGGCGCCAGGATGTACAGCTATCTGAATGGTGCGCTGTGCATCATCCCGGCGCTGGCGCCGGTGCTGGGCGGCCTGCTGGCGGTGCAGTTCGGCTGGCGCTCCAACTTCCTGTTCATGGCCGCCTTCGCGCTGTGCGTCGGCCTGATGGCGTGGAAGAGCTTTGGCGAGACGCGTCCGGCCACGACGGTCGTGGAGCGTCCGCTGTACAACTGGGCGCGCTACCGCCCCGTGTTGACCAGCTGGCGCTTCCTGTATCAGGCGCTGGTCGCGATGGCCGCGATGAGCGCCATCCTGCTGTATGTCTCGTCGTCCTCCGAGCTGCTGGTCGAGCGCCTCGGTCACTCCGAGCTGGTCTTCAGTGCCCTGTTCGGCGGCAATGCCGTGATCAATATCATCACCTTCTTCTTCGCACCGCGCGTGATCACGCGCCTCGGCCGTCAGCCCACCGTGCGCCTGGGGCTGGCGATCATCCTGCTCTCCGGCCTGATGCAGGGCGCGGCCTTCGCCTGGCTGCCACTGTCGGCCGCTGCCTTCATGGTGCCGGTGGCAGTGCTGTCGGTCGGCTTCTCGTTGGCGCTCGGCGCGGCATCAAGCCTGGCGCTGGAGGCCTTCGCTGAGCGTGCCGGCACCGCGGCGGCGCTGCTCGGCAGCATCCAGCTCGGCGGCTCGGCAGTGGTAGCAACGGCGCTGCTCAATACGCCGCTCGCCCCTCAGCAGGGGCTGCTGCTGATCAGCGTGGTGATGGTGCTGCCGTTGCTGCTGTTGGGCGCGCGACGTCAGCCGGGCGTCTAGTCGGTATGACTGGCCGGTGAGACTGCGCGGTGCGACGGCGCATTGCGACTGCCCAGGGCGACTGGACAGGCATGGAGGATTCGCTGGCTGGCGACAGCGGCGGGACGCAGGGCAGAGATGGTTCATTGAAGGCCCCCGACCAGAGTATGCTTGTCGCTCGATCCGCATGTCGCCAAGGAGGCACCATGGAATCAGCGGCGCGTGTGCGCGTGATACTCAACGGGGACAAGGCTCAGCAGCCGGAGCTGCGTGAGGCCATCTTCGCTCAGCGTGAGCGTATGGCAGGGCTAGAAGTGCGGTTGACCTTCGAGGGTGATGATGTCGCGAGACTGGTGCGCGAGGCGATCGAGGAAGGCGTCACGCGGCTGGTCGTTGGCGGCGGTGACGGCACCCTCAATCTGATCGCCAATGCATTGATGCAGTATCCACTCGCGAAGCGTCCGGAAGTCGCGATCCTGCCGTTGGGCACCGCCAATGACCTGGCGACCTCGCTCGGCATCCCCGAGCCGGTGACGGAATCGCTGGCGCTGGCCTGTGAAGGGGCGGCGCGAGCCGTCGATGTGGTGCAGCTGGATGATGCCTACTTCCTCAACATGGCCTCGGCAGGTTTCGGCGCCGAGGTGACGCGCTCGACGCCCGGTGGCCTCAAGAAGCTGTTCGGTGGCGGGGCCTATTCGCTGATGGGCGTGCTTAAGGCGTGGGACTTCCGCCCCTATCGTGGCAGCGTGACCCTCAACGGGGTGGAGGAGGAGCTGGCGTTGTTCGTGCTGGCGATCGGCAATGGTCGTCAGGCGGGCGGCGGTCAGGAGCTGGCACCCCGGGCGCTGCTCGATGATGGCTGCTTCGATGTGCTGGTGATCCGCGACTTCCCCATCGCGCGGGTGGGTGAGGTGATCGAGGAGCTGGAGTCGCTCCCCGACAATGGCCATTTCGTGCGGTATGTGCGCACTGACGCGCTGCACTATCGTGGTGAGTCGCTGCCGGTGAATCTCGATGGCGAGAGCTATCTGATCGAGAACAGCGAATTCCAGCTGATTCCCGGCGCTCTGCGTCTGGTCGCCCCGCAGGGCGCCGCCCTGCTGACACACTCATGAGCCCGCAGATGGGCCATTGAGCGCTGGCTGAGCCATGTGGGCTGGCTGGTACACGAGCGCAGTCTGAGGTTTACTCAGGCTGCGCTCGTTGCGTTGGTGGCAGCGTATTCTTCCAATCTCTCGGCCGCGCAGGGCGGGAGTCAGGACTTCAGGGAGTGATTGCATGGTCGGTTTGGCGGCGTGGCATATCTGGGTCATCCTCGCGTTGATTCTGGCGGGGCTTGAGCTGCTGGGCGCGCAGTTCGTGCTGCTGGCACTGGGTGTCAGTGCCCTCGGGGGCGCTCTGGCGGCGGGGCTGGGGGCGGGGCTGAACATCCAGTTGATCAGCGTCGCGATCACGGCCCTGGTGCTGGTGCCACTGTTCGTGCGCAAGATCCATCCCTATCTGTTGCCCAAGACGCCCTACGGCACCCTGGGCAGCGGCGCGGAGACCGGGCAGCTGGCCAAGGTGATCATCGGCAACGGCGGCAAACCTGCCGTGCGCGTGTCAGGCAATGAGTATCCGCTACGCTGGGAGGGGGAGGCGCCGCCGGCAGCGGGGGACACGGTCAGGATCGTCAGCGTCGAAGGCATCACCGTCTGTGTCGAGCCCGTCTCGAAGGAAAGTGGCACAAAGACACCATGAGATCGCGGCTCGACAGCGCGGTCGTGGTGGCAGCGGATCAAGCGTGATCGGATATTTCACAAGGGCTTGCGGATACGGCCCAGTTCAAGGGAGTTGAGCAATATGATTATCAGTCCGGGACTCATCATCATTCTTTTCATACTGGCGCTGGTGGTAATCCTGCTGGCCAAGGGATTGATGATCGTCCAGCAGTCAGAAGCCGTCGTCATCGAACGCCTCGGCAGCTACAGCCGCACACTGGAATCCGGCGTGAATCTGGTGATTCCGTTCATCGACAAGCCGCGCTCCATCACCATTCGTCGCTATCGTGAGGTCAAGGGCGACAATCTGCCCTTGGTGGTGGAGGAGACGCGCATCGATCGCCGCGAGACGGTGATGGACTTCCCCGGCCAGAGCGTGGTGACGACGGACAACGTCACCGTGACCGTCAATGGCGCGCTCTACTTCCAGATCGTCGATCCCAAGCGCGCCGTCTATGAAGTCGAGAACTTCACCCAGGCCGTCGAGGTTCTGGCCAAGACCAGCCTGCGCTCCGAGATCGGTCGCATGGAGCTCGACAAGCTCTTCGAGAGCCGCAAGGAGGTCAACGACGCCTTGCAGATCACCATGGATGAAGTCGGTGACAAGTGGGGCGTCAAGGTGACGCGCGTCGAGATCCAGGACATCAGCATGCCCGAGGAAGTCGAGGACGCCATGCGGCTGCAGATGGCGGCCGAGCGCAAGCGTCGCGCCACGGTGACCGAAGCCAATGGCCAGCGCGAAGCTGCCATC
This sequence comes from Cobetia sp. 29-18-1, assembly GCF_029846405.1. NCBI lineage: Bacteria > Pseudomonadati > Pseudomonadota > Gammaproteobacteria > Oceanospirillales > Halomonadaceae > Cobetia > Cobetia sp. 29-18-1. Next base: position 71,101 of record NZ_JARWKS010000011.1, on the reverse strand, counting down.
GCGACCGCCGAGGGCGAGAAGCAGTCTTCGGTGCTGCGCGCCGAGGGTGACAAGCAGGCCGCGATTCTGCGCGCCGAAGGTGAGCGTCAGGCCATCTATCAGCTGCGCGATGCCATCGGTGCGGAAGACCCGCAGCTGGTGGTCGGCTACATGCTGGGCCAGAAATATCTGCAGGTACTGCCGGACATGGCGCGCGAAGGTGATCGCGTCTTCATCCCCTATGAGGCCTCTGCCTTGCTGGGTGCCATGGGCAGTTTCCGCGAGCTTGCCACTGAAGTCGGCGAGCCCACCAATGCCAGCAATGAGGGGCTGAGACGCGCCCGTCAGATGATGACCGGCGAAGCGGGCCTGGGCTGAGTGTATTGTGCCGAGCAGTGAGTGGCAGTAGGCTGCCGCTCCACTGAATATTCACCGCATCTGGAGCAAGACGATGATAGCAATGACTACTGATCATGAGCGCTTCCTGCAGGCCGCCATTGAAGAGGCGGAAAAGGGCTATGCGGCCGGCGGCGTGCCGATCGGCTCGGTACTCGTCCATGATGGCAAGATCATCGGTCGTGGCCACAATCAGCGCCAGCAGAAGGGCAGCACGGTGTTGCATGGTGAAATGGATGCACTGGAGAACGCCGGTCGCCTGCCGGCCAGCGTCTATCGTGAATCCGTGCTCTATACCACGCTGTCACCGTGCCCGATGTGCAGTGGTGCCATCCAGCTCTACGGTATCCCGCATGTCGTGGTCGGTGAGAACCACACCTTCATGGGCGCGGAAGACCACCTGCGTGGCCTGGGCGTCAAGGTCGATGTGGTCGACAACGCGCGCTGCCGCGAGCTGATGGCGACCTTCATTCGCGAGCAGCCGGACGTCTGGAACGAAGATATCGGTGAGTGATCGCGGCGCGGTTTTTGGTGGTAGCTGATGGAAAATGGTGTTCGTTAACACTATTCTGCTGTGAAAAGGGCGGAATGCTTGAAAAGCTGTCGGTCTGGCACCATGTCTTGGGTATCAGGCGCCAAGCCACGCTTTCGCTTGCATGACTACACGACCTTTGTTGCAATGCCACTTGCAGGAAACAGGGGCTGGCAACTCCCCACCTATCATGGAGAAGACGATGAAACTCAAGCAATGGATGATTCCCGCACTGGCCGCTGGCCTGTCTCTGGCCATCGCTGGTTGCGATAACGGCGATACTGACAAAGCTGCCCAGAACGCCGAGACCTCTGCCGAGCAGAGCGCCGAGCAGGCTGAACAGAGCGCCGATCAAGCGGCTGACGCCGCTGCCGAGAAGATGGACGAGGTAGCTGACGAAGCGGCCGCAGAGATGGATGACGCTGCTGACAAGGCCGACAACATGGCTGACGACGCTGCCGAATCCGCCGATGCCATGGGCGATGAAGCTGCCGCCGAGAGCGAAAGCGCCCTCGACGCGACCAAGAACGCTGCTTCCGAGACCTATGAGTCCGCCAAGGAAGGTGTCAACGACGCTGCTGACGCCACTGCCGATGCTGCCAAGAACGCCTATGACTCCACCAAGGAGCAGGCTGCAGAGCTGACCGACTCCGCTGAGCAGTCTGGCGACAACGCTGCTGCCGAAGCGAACGAGAAGATCAACGCTGCGCAGCAGGATGCCAACGAGTCCATCGACGAAGCGCAGCAGTAATCACTGGCCAGCGAATGCTGGCGTGATGCCTGTCGCAAGCCGTGTCACTGGCTGAGTGCGAGTGACACGGCCGCCGATACAAGAACGCCGCGCCCCTTTGGGTCGCGGCGTTCTTGTTGATGGCGACTCTTCGTGAAGCGTGAGTCAGGCCAAGGCCTGGCCACAAAAAAGCCCGCCAGAAGGCGGGCTTTTCCATGACTGTCTTGCTGCCATCATCAGAGCGCCGGTGAGGGCGGCCTGACCAGGCTGATCGAGAAGATCAGACCGGCTTGATGTTTGCGGCCTGAAGGCCTTTCTTGCCCTGGGTGACGTCGAAGGAAACCTTCTGACCGTCTTGCAGGGACTTGAAGCCTTCTGCCTGAATTTCAGAGAAGTGCGCGAACAGGTCGTCGCCGCCGTCGTCCGGAGAAATGAAGCCGAAACCTTTGGTGTCGTTAAACCACTTGACTGTGCCAGTTGCCATGATTCTTTCCTTGCTTACGAGATGATGTTGGTGGTCTGCCCATCAGACCAGAGTGCGTTGGTGCGGCTAGGGGGAATTCCACCAGAGAGACGCGTTGCGTCCAGCGACGACATCCTTTCCTGCTTGACCTACGCATGCAGCCTAGGCTGCACGTGCTCGCTTCCATTCGAACAGAAAGTTGTCGTATTGGCGACTCCTTCCGGCTCAAGTAGGATGCTCACACAGAGCCAACATAGATGGAAATGCCATGAAGGTCCAGAACGTAGATTACCGCTCGGCCGATGCAGCCGAAAAATTTGTCGAATCCCTGCGCACGACGGGCTTCGGTGTCATCCGCAATCACCCGATCTCTCATGAATTGGTCGAGAAGATCTACGCCGAATGGGCCGAATTCTTCTCCAGCGCCGACAAGCTTGACTGGCGTTTCGACCCCAAGACCCAGGATGGACTGTTCCCGGCAGATGTCTCCGAGACCGCCAAGGGCCATACGGCGCGTGATCTCAAGGAGTATTACCACATCTACCCGTGGGGCAAGATTCCGGACAGCCTGCGCGAGAATGCCATGGAGTATTACCGCCAGGCCGAAGCCTTCGCGGCAGAGCTTCTGAGCTGGGTCGAGGCCCATTCACCTGCCGAAGTGGCCGAGCTCTACCGTGAACCGCTCTCCAACATGATCAAGGACAGCGGTCAGACGCTGCTGCGCGTGCTTCACTACCCGCCGATGACCGGCAGTGAAGAGCCGGGCGCCGTCCGTGCCGCGGCGCATGAAGACATCAATCTGCTGACCGTGCTGCCGGCAGCCAACGAGCCGGGCCTGCAGGTGATGGACGTCAATGGCGAATGGATGGACGTGCCCTGTGATCCGGGTCAGCTGGTCATCAATGTCGGCGACATGCTCCAGGAGACCAGCGGCGGCTACTTCCCGTCGACTACGCACCGCGTGATCAACCCGACCGGCGAGGGCTCCAGCCAGTCACGCCTGTCGCTGCCGCTGTTCCTGCATCCGCGCCCCGAAGTGGTACTGTCTGACAAGCACACGGCGGACTCCTACCTCAAGGAACGTCTGCGCGAGCTGGGCGTCATCTAGCGCCGGCTCCGGTCTCGGCCAGGCTTTCGTTCCCGGCTTGGCTTTCGCTCCCGGGACCGCTGAAGAGACACTTGCTGATCCGACGCCATCCGCGCCAGTGCGCGGGTGGCGTCGTCGTTTCCGGGCGTGGCCTCTGGCGGCAGAAGGCTTGATTCATCGGCGCCAAGACCGCATTGACTGTATTCGCAATCATGATCTGCCGCATCGCGGCTAAGGCTTCACTGATGACCACATCGCCTGTTGTACAGGACACGCATTCCAAGACCATGGGCTATCTGCTGTGGATCTTCGGTTTCCTCGGCGCGCACCGTTTCTACTATGGCAAGCCGGTCACCGGCACCATCTGGCTGTTCACCTTCGGGTTGCTGGGCATCGGCTGGTTGATCGACCTGTTCCTGATTCCGGCGATGGACCGCGAGGCGGACTTCCGTTTTCGCGAAGGCCCGATCAATTACTCGCTGAGCTGGATTCTGCTCACCTTCCTGGGCGTGTTCGGCATCCACCGCATGTACATGGGCAAGTGGCTGACCGGCTTGCTCTACCTGTGCACCGGCGGGCTGTTCTTCATCGGCGTGCTGTATGACTTCTGGACACTCAACGACCAGATATCGCTGCGCCATGCCGAACAGGCGCCGGCCACCCAGCGCTAGAGATCACGCCTGCGTTGCATCCAGCGGGACGGAAGTGACGTAGCAGGAAAGGCAGTGTCGAGTTTTCGCATGTTCTAATGTGCTGGGGCTCGGATGTTTTCATCAACATGACGACAAGGAAGTGAACATGATCTGGTTGAAAGCCTTCATCGCCGCCTTTCTGGCGACTCTGATCTTCCATCAGGGCCTCTTCGGGCTCTTCTATCTGGCCGACATTCTGCCCAAGGCGCCCTACAACATGACGCCTACCGGGCCGCTGGGCGTTCCGTCAGTGCTCTCGCTGGCCTTCTGGGGCGGGCTGTGGGGGCTGCCGCTGTGGGCATTGGTGCGTCGCAGGACGGGCGTCAGCCATTGGCTGATCAGTCTCGTCTTCGGTGCAGTCGGCCCGACGGCCGTGGCCATGCTGGTCGTCTTCCCGCTCAAGGGAATCGAGGTTGCGCCACTGATGGTGGTCGGTGGCCTGATCCTGAATGGCGCCTGGGGCGTCGGTACCAGTCTGTTGATGCGTGTGCTGGGTGCGCGACCGAGTCCTGCAGCCCCGACGACAGCATGATGGCATCGATTCCGTGGACCATGGTGGCGCTCGCCTGGGCTGCCGGGTTGTGCATGCCGCTGGGTGGCGTGATCGCCCAGCTGGAGCGCAGTCACGAGAGTCACGTCAAGCGCAGCTGGCTGGCGGGGATCACCGCGCTCGGCGGCGGCATTCTGTTGGCCGCCGTCTCACTGGTGCTGGTACCGCATGCCATGCAGGCGCTGTCCATCGCGGCGCTGTTGGGGCTGTTTCTGCTGGGCGCGCTGATCTTCATGCAGCTGGACCGCTGGCTGGCGCGCGGTGGCGGCGCCAAGGGCCAGTTGCTGGCGATGCTGATGGACTTCATCCCCGAGGCGATCGCGCTGGGTGCACTGGCCTCTGCCTCTCCGGCCGCGGCGATGTTGCTGGCACTGTTCATCGCGGTGCAGAACCTGCCGGAAGGCTTCAATGCCTATCGTGAGCTGGAAGGGGCCGGGCTGACGGCGCGTCAGGGGCTCGGGGCCTTCGTGCTGCTGTCTCTGCTGGGCCCGCTGGCGGCATTGGCCGGCCATCTGTGGCTTGCGGATGCGCCGGGCGTGCTGGGCGGACTGATGGCCTTCGCCGCCGGCGGCATTCTCTACCTCGTCTTCCAGGACATTGCGCCCCAGTCGCGGGTGGCGCATCACTGGTCACCGCCGTTGGGCGCCTCGCTGGGGTTCATGATCGGCATGCTGGGCGATCGCCTGGTCGGCTGACGATTCACCGTGGCGGGGCGGCACCAGCTGACTCGCCACGGCCCGAGACCTTCACACCCTCCGTTATCTTCCCGATAGGGAGCTCGCATGAGCAAGCACGCCAATGAAGGCAACCTCACGGGGTTGCTGGAAGAGCTGGACCGCGAGATCGAAGGGGATATCTCGCTGGGCGACATTCTGGAGCACTTCAACTCCCGGGGCTTCGGTCCCTTGCTGGTATTGCCTGCCTTGCTGGTACTGCTGCCGACCGGGGCGATCCCCGGCGTACCGACGACCTGCGCGCTGTTCATCGTGCTGATCGCGGGTCAACTGTTGCTGGGGCGCAGGATGCCGTGGTTGCCACGCCGGCTGGCGCGCTTCAGTTTCGAGCATCAACGCCTGACCCATGGCGTCGAGCGGGCAAGACCCTGGACACGACGCCTCGATCGTCTGCTCAAGCCACGCTTGAGCTTCATGACGCGCGGCGTTGCCTATCGCGGTATCGCGGCGCTGACCATCCTGCTGGCCACGGCCATGGTGCCGCTGGAGCTGGTGCCCTTCGCCGCGGCCTTGCCGGCGGCGACCTTGCTGCTGCTGGGGCTGGGGCTGATCGGGGAGGATGGCCTGGTCATCCTGCTGGCCTTGCTGGTGCTGCTGCTGGATATCGCTACGGGGTTCTGGTTGGTAGGTTGAAGGCTGCGTTGGTCGCTCAACAGCGACGCAGCGTATTTTAGGACTCGAGGCTCGTATCCTTGATGACGCGAGATGGCTTCTGCATGCCATCAGCTGTGGACTCATGAGAGCGCCTGCGCCGTTGTGTAGCAACGCAGTAAGACAAAAGACTGAAGTGCACCATTCAGAGGCAAACCAGGCTGTCATCTTGGTGTGGATGGCTTTGCAGGCTGGCCGTGCTCGCCTAGACTGGTCGCCTGTTCAGTGCCATGGGGGCACGAATTCGGCTACTGAAGCGGGTCTGTCGCAAGGACGTTCGTCATGTTTGATTTCATCCAGTTCGATGCTGCCTTCTGGTCCTTCGTGGTGGCCATCACCTTGCTGACAGTCACGCCCGGGGTCGACACCCTGCTGGTGATTCGCAATACCTCGCGCGGTGGCCTGCGTGACGGCGTGCTCACCAGTCTCGCGATCTGTGCCGGTCTCTTCGTGCACGCGCTGGTGTCGTCGGCGGGCATCTCGCTGATCCTGTTGCAGTCGGCATGGGCGTTCTCGGCCCTCAAGCTGGTCGGAGCGGGCTATCTGATCTGGCTGGGCATCAAGAGTCTCAAGAGTGCGCGGCGCGCGCGCGGGCTGAATGTCGACGTCACCGTGACACGTCAGCAGGTATCGTGCTGGCTGCCGCTGCGTGAGGGCTTCCTGTCCAATGTGCTCAACCCCAAGACGGTGGTGTTCTACATGGCCTTTCTGCCGCAGTTCATCGCGCCGACCGACCCGGCCGTGCTCAAGTCATTGTGGCTGGCGGGTGTCCACTTCGTGATCGCCAATCTCTGGCAGATCAGCGTGGCGCTGATGGTCGGTGGTGCAGGGCGCTGGCTGGCAAGGCCGCGGGTCGCCTGCTGGATGGAAGGCATCACCGGGTCCGTCATGGTGCTGCTGGGGGCACGGCTGGCGCTAGGCCGCTAGGGATGAGCGGCCACTGCCAACATCGCAACGGAGCGCATGGGATGACGGTTCGTATCCTTGATGACACATGGATCCTGTGACATTGACACTGGCGGCCTTTCTCAAGGTCGTCACGCACCTGGAGGCTCGGGATATCAGTGATGTCTACGATTCCCGCGTACAGCAGGTACGGGTGCTTTACTACGGTTACACCATCGACTTCCGCCACCAGCTGTGGCGCATCGATGATGAATCGGTCTGTGCACATCTGGAAAAGACCGGTACCGCCGTCGAGCAGCGCGAGTGCTCGCGCATGGCCAGCCGACTGTTCGTCGAGACCTGCCATGCCTTGCAGCGCCGGGGGCGGGCGGCACATATCGACACCCGCACCATGTATTGCAAGGCCGCAGCGACCTTCAAGCCCCGGCGCGACCCCTATGCGGGCATGACGCCGGCAGAGCGCAAGGCGCGCAAGGCGCTGGAAGCGGCGCATCGAGAAGCCGAGCAGGCCTGCAACCGCTACGTACTGGATGCCCTGTCCTCGAATTCTCTGGAGATCCTGCGCCTGCGGCAACGCTACTGCGACAAGAGCAATCGATTGGCAGCACGGCTCGAACAACAATGATGCCCGGGCCGGTGCTCATGCCTGCCCGAGCCAACGACAGCAGCGGTACAGTGCTGCATTCATGACATGAAGACCGGCCCATCAAGGCTGGCATTGGCAGGGAACGCAATCGGATGAGTCTTTCACATACCCTTCGTCGCCGTCTGGGCGGGTTGAGTGCCGTGGTGCTGGTGGTCGCCGGGATAGCGGCCTGGCTGTACGCCGTCGATGAGGGGCGCTGGGTCGGTCGCGTGACCACGCGCCCCGAAACGCTGAATCTCGAGTCGGTGGAGCAGGGCAACCTGCCGGTCAATCAGTTCGTCTCGCTGCGCAATCATTGGGCGGTCTATCGCGAGCACACCGAGACCTTCCGCCTCGATGCCAATGCAGACGGGGGGCACCGCATCGAGACGCTCTATTATCCAGTCATCTCTGACATGAACCCCTATCTACTGGAGCTGGCCGGTCTGTCACGCGCCTTCGGCGGCATCGATGGCATCCCCTCGGAAGAATGGCCGCGCATCGAGCGCATGGGCGTGCTGGTGCGAACCGACTCCGTGCAGAGCCTGGAAAACGTGCCGCCGCTGATCGAGTTCCCCGATGGCCTGTTCGGCACCGTATTGCACGCCGAGACGGACCTGCCGGGCGATGAGCGCTCCCTGTTGGCCGAGCGCTGGCCCGACATCGATCTGTCGCGTGTGATCATCATCAATGCCGGCCACCGCCCCGGCAATGTCTGGGCGATGATCGTCTATGGCGTGCTGGGCACGCTCTGCTGGGCACTGGCGGTCTGGCTGATGGTGCGAATGATGCGTACACCGCCCATCACGCGCTCCCAGCCTCTGGCCTATTCCGGCCGAGCGGCATCGGAGCCGGTGGTGTCGCAGGCATACCCGGGCAGCGAGGCTGGGGGCGAGGGGGCGTCTCAGCGCCATGCAGCACAGGTCCATGCGGCATCTCAGGCCCATGATGACGCACCACAGCCCCAGGGCGCTCCCGGCAAGCGCCAGGGCTGGCGTGGCAAGGGCAAGGGAGGCGACGAAGGGCGACCCCTGAGCTATGCCGAGGCGCTGGGACGGTATACCCCTCAGCAGAAGCCGCCGTTCGGCAATGGAGTGGCTGCCTTGCGACCGGGAGAAGCCAAGGGCGAGAGCCAGTCCGGGTCCTCGCCCGCCATTCGTCCACGTCGCGATGACTGAATGACCGATTGAAAGAATGACTGTAAGAATGGCTGAAGGCCCAATGAGTTCTGATGCCATGGGTCCCGACGCCATGCGCCCTGATGCCATGAAAACGAAAACGCCAGCCCCATGGGGCTGGCGTTTTCGTTGCTGGATGCTGCTCGGCTCAGCGGCGATCCACCAGCGCGGTGGTGTAGCGCTGGCTGACTTCGCGGTCGCTGACCACCTTGACGCCCTCGCTGGTGCCCTTGGCCAGGCTTTCGAAGATCACGCGGTAGGCCAGCACGGCCTTGACGTATTCGCGGGTCTCCTTGAAGGGGATACGCTCGACGAAGCGGTCGTATTCGCCCGGGGTGTCGGCGAGCCAACGATCGACGCGTCCCGGCCCGGCATTGTAGGCCGCGGCGGCGGCCAGGCGGTTGCCGGAGTAGCGGTCCAGCATCTCGCGGATGTAGGTGCTGCCAAGACGGATATTGGTGACCGGATCACCCAGCGCCGCGTTGCTGGGCGTGGGCAGGCCCAGGCCGCGACTGACCTGAGCGGCGGTGCCCGGCATCAGCTGCATCAGACCGCGTGCGCCCACCGGCGAGGTAGCGGTGGGGTTGAAGGCGCTCTCGCGACGCGCGAGTGCCATCAGCATCCACGGGTCGACGCCGGCATCGGCACCGAAGCGCTGGAAGTCCTGCTGCCAGGCCGGCGGGAAGCGCCAGGAAAGGCCATCCCACAGCTGGCCGCGGATGGTGGCGAAGACGGTCAGGTCATACCATTTCTGCTGCAGTGCATAGGCTGCGAGACGGCGAGCATCGGCGTCATCCGCCTGGCTGACGGCGTTGAACCACTCGGAGCGAGCCAGACCGATCTCGTCGATGTTCATCAGCGCCCTGACACGCTTGACGGCCGGCGTCTCGGCGACCTCGGCCAATTCCGCGTCGGAGAAGTCCTGGTCATCGCGATTGAGCGAATACGCCTGCCCGATACGGTCGGCGGCCAGGAAGCCGTAGAAGTTGCGCTCGGTCGCGGCGCGCGTCCAGGCGGCGCGTGCTTCCTGCGGGCGACCAAGGCTGTCATCGGCACGCCCCAGCCAATACTGGTAGCGGGCTTCGTTGCGGAAGCGGTCCGGCATCTTCAACACCCATTCACGCACCTGTGGCCAGTCGCCATCGCGCACCGCGTTGCGCATGCGCAGATCGAACAGCTCCTCGTCATCGAGGATGGTCAGGCGCTGATCGACCCAGCCGCGGTTGTTGGGGATGTCACGCACCAGTGAATACCAGGCCAGGTCGCGCTCGACGGTGTGGCGCTGTTCATCACTCATCGGCATGTGCGGATTCACCTTGCGCCAGGCTTCCAGCGCGGCCTCGGTGTCGGCACGCACGAAGCCATGCATGGCGGCGACGCTCAAGGCGGCGAAGGCATGGCCGCCGTGGCCGAGGTTGGTCGGCAGGCGCGTGATGGCGGCAAAGTTGCCCTCCAGCTGTTCGCGTGCCGCGATGGCCCGCTGCCAGCTGCTGGGCAGCTGGCGCTCGAGATAGCTGACCATGCCACCCTGGCCGGCAGCCCAGGCGAGCATGGCGCGTTCCCAGATGGCTTGATCATCGATCACGCCACGCTCGCGCAACGCCGAGAACAGCGGGTCACAGGCCGAGTCCTGCGAGCCGGAGACATGCCAGAGCTTCAGACCGCCTTGCGATGCGCTCGCGACATCATTGCTCAGCTGCGCCGTGTAGTAATAGCACTGGCGCTGCGCGCCCGCCGGCACGCCATCGCTGACTTCCAGCAGGGCATCATGACGGCCGGTACGCCCGTAAGCGGAGATCGCCTGGCCTCGCATCCACTCGGCCAACGGCGAGTCTGCGTGACGCTCGATGAAGGACAGCACTTCCGCGGCGGTGGCGTACGGCAGGCGGGCCTTGAGCTGGTGGTACTCGATATAGCCCTCCAGCACGTGGCCATTGACGGCGACCTGCTGAATCTCGTCAAAACGCTTGGCGCGCGCATCATCGAAGGCGGCGCGGAAGCTCTGGTCACTGGGAGTGGCGGCCTGCAGGGGCAGGCTCAGTCCCAACAGCAGGCCTAGGCCGGTGAGGTGCCGCAGCGCCGCGAAGCGACGGCTGCCACGGGATCGGAGTGTTTGCTTGCCTGGTGTCACCTGGGACTCCTGCGACTGTCGGTAAAGGGGGCGTGGGCTGGCTGCGACCTTGTGGTGGCGGTTCAGTGCCCCGATGTTGAACAAGTGCCCCGATATTGGCTATCAGGGGTTGCCGATTCAGTAACGATAGTGGCTATCGTGGCAGTGGTCGGCGCTGAATAACAGCACCATCTGATACTGATAGTGAATTATCCGAGAGTGATATCGCGGCTGTGCTGCCGCGATGATGGCAAGCTCAGTGAATGAAATTTGTGCTACCCGTGAGGAGTCCACTATGGGCAAGGCATTATGGTTGACGCGATTGTTTGGCCGCCGACATGTGCTGGGCAAGGCAGGCGCCGCCTTGCGCACCATGGGGCCCTTGCTGCGCGACGTAGTGAGCGGACGTTATCGCCCGGTACCGTGGAAGGCGCTGGGGTTGGCGGCCGGCGCCTTCATCTATCTGGTCTCGCCGCTGGATCTGATCCCGGATCTGCTGGTGGGGCTGGGGATCCTCGATGATCTGGTGATCGTGACCTGGTTGCTCGGCAAGCTCGATGATGCGCTGGCTGACTATCGCCTGTGGCGTGGCGAGATTCCCGAACCTGATCCCTCCGACCCGCCGGCTCCCTGAAGGCGTTAAGCGTGGAAACGCCATTCCTCTACCAGCCCTGATGCTGGCACTGGCCATTGGCCGCATGGCAGGGACGCCGCGACCCTGCCATGCTCGTGACACGCTATCAAACACCAGTTTGAATGGCGCGCCGTCAGTGTCTGATCTGCCGTTTTATCACAGGGCGGCGCACCGTTTGTTCACAAACGAGACGCGCCGCTGTGGCAACGCCCTGAACAACGCCTTTCAAGGAAATTCTGCATGCTGATCTATGCCTGCCTGCTGTTTGCCGCACTGATGCTGGTGCTGACCAAGGTGCCGGTCGCCTGGGCTCAACAGCGAACCGGACGCTACGACAACCACGATCCGCGCGCACAGCAGCGTGAACTGACGGGCTTCGGGGCCCGCGCGCTCGCCGCGCACCAGAACACCATCGAAGCCTTTCCGCTGTTTGCCGCCGGGGTGCTGGTCAGCGTGATTACCGCGCCGGGCGCGCCCATCGCGACCACGCTGGCGGTGATCTTCGTGCTGGTACGTCTGGGCTATTGGGGCTGCTATCTGGCCAATATCGCCCCGTTGCGCTCCCTGTTGTGGGGCGCCGGCTATCTGGTCTCCCTCACGTTGATGGCGATGCCGCTGTGGATGTGATGCATGCAGTGCCGCAGAGCCTGCTGGGACTGGCCGTCAATCCCGCTGACGTGCCGGCTGCGGGTGGCGTATTGGATGACGCCAGCTGGGCGCGGGCGCTGACCGGATTCCTGAGCTTCATTCCGCACACGGCGCGCTTGAACGTCAGGGTCGAGAAGGTCGCCGCGCCGGCCATTCGCATGCAGCTGCCGTGGCAACCGGCTTTGATCGGCGATCCGCACCGCAGGCTGGTACATGGCGGTGTGCTGACCATGTTCGCCGATACGCTGTGCGGCAGTGCCGTGCTCACGGGGCTGTCGGCACCGGAAGTCTGCCCGACGTTGGATCTGCGCCTCGATCACTACCGACCCGGCGTCGAGGGCCTGGCGTTGGTGGGCGAGGCGCGCGTGCTGCGGGTCACGGAATCGATGGTGTTTACCGAGGCGCAGATCTGGCAGCAGCCGGGCAAGATCCTGTGTCGCGCGATCGGCAACTTCGTCAGGCTCGGCGAGCGCAATACGCCCAGCGGCTTTGCCGAGGCGCTGCTGGCGGCGGCCAACGCTCAAGCCCCAGTGAATCCTTCCACGGTCGAGTCGGAACCGCTGGGGCAGGCTGCACAGCCAGCAGACGAGAAGACCGAGGCGCAGGCGCCGCGTGATGCCCAGGACCCGCGCGGCCTGCTCAGTGCGCGACGTTTCGTCGAAGGGCAGCGCACACACGCCGACCTGGCGGCGCTGCTGGCGAGTCTGCCCTACGCGCAGGCGATCGGGCTTGGAGTGTGTGCCATTGACGGGCAGCAGGCGGGCGCGGCCAGTGATGCCGAGTTGCATCCTGAGCAGGCGCTGAGCTATTCCATGGCGGCGATGCCCGACAATGTCGGCAACCCGATGCTGCCAGCGGTGCATGGCGGCGTGCTGGCCGCAGCGATGGAAACCGCCGCGACGCTTGAGGTGCTCAGGCGGCATGGGCGCGGTGGTCGTGAAGCGCGCCTGCCCAAGCTGATCGATTTCTCCATTGACTATCTGGCCACGGCGCGCGGCGATCAGGTGACGCGCATCGACTGTGAAGTGATGCGTGAAGGCCGCCGCATGACCAATGTACGCGTCAGTGCCTGGCAGAAATCCCGCGAGCAACCGGTCGCCAGCGCGCGCATGCACTTCGTGCTGGAATCACTCGCCTCCCCGTGATGGCAGGTGATGTCTGCTCCGCAAGCGTCATACCTCAAAGCGCCTCCCTGATGGCTTCCTCTCCGTTGGCTTCCTTCGTTGGCTCCTTTCGTTGCTACCCCTAAGAGCCGCTTGGGTGTTTCCGTGCCATGCGCTAGGTGGGCCGGGCGCAATCATCTGTCGCTAGTGCCTTGAAATCCCTCACCCTTGCCCCATATCTGATCCACGAGTGCTTCCTTCGATCTGCCGCCCAAGAAAGGCAGGCGTCGGCGAGCCGGTTCCATTGTTGCGGGGGCGCTCTGGCCACCGCGAATCTTCTTTTCAGGCATCCACGACATAGAGGTCCTTTTCGATGACGACCGCCACTCACACCGAAACGCATGGCTTCCAGACAGAAGTGAAGCAGCTGCTTCACCTCATGATCCACTCGCTGTATTCCAACCGCGAGATCTTCCTGCGCGAGCTGGTCTCCAACGCGGCGGATGCCTGCGACAAGCTGCGCTACCAGGCGCTGGACAACGATGCCCTCTACGGCAACGACAGCGAACTGCGCATCGAGATCGAGCACGATGCCGAGGCGAAGACCATCACCCTGCGTGACAACGGCATCGGCATGAGCCGTGACGATGTGGTCGCCAATCTGGGCACCATCGCACGCTCCGGCACCGCCGAGTTCATGAAGAACCTGTCGGGTGACCAGCAGAAGGATTCACGTCTGATCGGTCAGTTCGGGGTCGGCTTCTATTCCGGCTTCATCGTCGCCGACGAGATCACCGTGCGCACCCGTCGCGCCGACCTGGGCGCTGACCAGGGCGTCGAGTGGACCTCGCGTGGCGAGGGCGAGTTCAGCGTCGCCGACATCGAACGCGCCGAGCGCGGCACCGAGATCGTGCTGCATCTCAAGGACGATGCCATCGAGTTCGCCGACGATCATCGTCTGCGCAACCTGGTCACCAAGTACTCCGACCATATCGAACTGCCGGTGCGCATGAAGCGCGTCGAGAAGGACGAGGAAGGCAACGAGCAGGTCCACTGGGAAACCGCCAACTCCGCCACCGCGCTGTGGGTGCGCTCCAAGTCCGAGGTCAGCGACGAGGAGTACAAGAACTTCTACAAGCACGTCTCGCATGACTTCTCCGACCCGCTCAGCTGGAGCCACAACAAGGTCGAGGGCAAGCTCGAGTACACCAGCCTGCTGTTCGTGCCGGGTCGTGCGCCGTTCGACCTCTACCAGCGCGACGCCGCGCGTGGCCTGAAGCTCTACGTGCAGCGCGTCTTCATCATGGACGACGCCGAGCAGTTCCTGCCGCTGTACCTGCGCTTCATCAAGGGCGTGCTGGACACCAACGACCTGTCGCTGAACGTCTCGCGTGAACTGCTGCAGCAGGACCCGCAGGTCGACAAGCTCAAGTCCGCGCTGACCAAGCGTGGCCTGGACATGCTCAAGAAGCTGGCCAAGGACCCCGAGCAGTACCAGACCTTCTGGAACCAGTTCGGCTCCGTGCTCAAGGAAGGCCCGGCGGAAGACTTCGCCAACCGCGAGAAGATCGCCGAGCTGCTGCGCTTCTCCACCACCGAGACCGACAGCGCGACCCAGGACCAGTCACTGGCCCAGTACGTCGAGCGCATGAAGGAAGGCCAGAGCAAGATCTACTACCTGGTCGCCGACAGCTTCAATGCCGCCAAGTCCAGCCCGCACCTCGAGATCTTCCGCAAGAAGGGAATCGAAGTCCTGCTGCTGACCGACCGCATCGACGAGTGGCTGATGAGCCACCTCACCGAGTTCGACGGCAAGTCCTTCGCGGATGTCGCCAAGGGCGATCTCGATCTCGGCGATGTCGAGAACGAAGAAGAGAAGAAGGCCCAGGAAGAGACCGCCAAGGCCAAGGAAGATCTGGTCAATCGCGTCAAGGAAGCGCTGGCCGAGAACGTTCAGGAAGTGCGCATCACGCACCGTCTGACCGATTCCCCGGCCTGCGTGGTGCTGCCGGAGCACGAGATGGGCTACCAGATGCGCAAGATGATGGAAGCCGCTGGCCAGCCGCTGCCGGAAGTGAAGCCGATTCTCGAGCTGAACCCGGAGCACGCCCTGGTCACGCGTCTGGAAGGTGGTGAAGGCGATTACTTCACCGACCTGGCACACGTGCTGCTCGATCAGGCCATCATCGCCGAAGGCGGTGCGCTGGAAGATCCGGCCGCTTACGTGCGCCGCCTGAACAGCATGCTCAGCGCCTGAGACGGCGGAACGATCGAGTCACTGGCTTGATCAAGCATGTCCGCAATGACGCCCCCGCAGCCTATGCTGCGGGGGCGTTTTACGTTGGGTGTGTCGTCAGCGATAGCGTCCAATGCGAGGTGCAAGGTGTGCAGGGCAGGAGGCGGCAAGGGAGGGATGAAGGGGAAAGGGTAAAAGGGGAGGAAGCGCAGGGAGCGCAGAGCGCGCGCCGCGTCGGTGGCGCGAAAGGCGGGCATCGTCTGGCGATCTGTCGGTGACGGACGACAGGGCTTGCCGTGTCTTTCCTCGCTTGGCCGACCGCGCCATCTTCTCGCCCACGCGTTTTTAGGGTTTCATGCAGCCTCATGAGATACGCTGATGGTATCTCGCGTCTTGCTACTGCATCCCTCTCGATGAGCGCAGCACATGACTTACCTACCTTTCTCTGCGGACTGGCTGACTGGCGGAGTGCGTGGCCTGCCACGCCTGTCTTCGAGGGCCTGGGCCTGGCCGCGGCGCTCGTGGCGCCTGAGCCCTCTTCGTCTGGACTCTGTCCATCCGGGCTCTGTTCGTCTGGTCAGCGCTACCTTGCTGCTAGTGATGGGGCTGGGCTCGATGGCGCAGGCGGCGCGGCTGGATGATGAGCTGCTGGCCCGTGACAGGACCCATCAGATGCCGGACCTGCGGCCCTATCCCGCGGGCAACCAGCGCAAGGTCGCATTCTTCGAGCTGATGATTCCGCTGGTGGTGGCCGAGAACCAGCGCATCGCCGAGCAGCGCGACTGGTTGCTGGCGATGCGCAAGCGCGCCGGTGACGGAGGGCGTGACTACAGCGAGCGCGAGCAGGAGCGCCTCAATGGCCTGTGTGACCAGGCCAATCTGCCCTGCGATGTGACTCGCGAGGACATCGGCGTCAGCTGGACGCGCCTGCTGCTGCGCATCGATACCCTGCCGCTGGACATGGTGCTGGTGCAGGCCATCGAGGAGTCGGGCTGGGGGACGTCGGGCCATGCCCGTGAGGGCAACAATCTATTCGGCATGCGCTGCTTCTCGCGTGGCTGCGGTATCGGGCCGCCGGGGCGTGAATATCGGCGCTTCGAGAGCCTGGAGGCCGGCATCGCCGCCTATTTCGACAACCTCAATTCCCAGCGCAGCTATTCCGAGCTACGTGAGCTGCGCGGGCGTCTGCGCAACGCGGGCCAGCCGGTGCGCGCCGAAGACCTCATCCCGACGTTGAGTGCCTACTCGACGCGGGGCAACGCCTACTTCACTACGCTCTATGATCTGTTGCGCTGGAATCGTGGCCTGATGCGTACCGTGCGTGAGCGCCTCGCGGCCAATGGCGCGCTGTCCTAGTCATGATCGCGCAGCGAAGGTCTTGCCCCCCGCGCTGACAGGGGGGATCATGCCGCCATGCATCTGAGCAATGATCAACGGCGAATTCTCGCCCATCCCTTTCCCTCGCGCCTGCGCGATCGCACGCCGGCCAACAGCGCCGAGCACAGCGATTGCGTGGTGGTGCGTGCCTGTGCCGGCAGCGGCAAGACCGTGCTGATGGTCGAGCTGGCGCGTACCTATGCCGACGAGACCCTCATCTACACCTCGCTCAACCCGGCGGTGGCCGGGCGGACCGCCAGTCAGCTGCCCGCCAATGTTCAGTCGCTGTCGCTGCATCAGCTGGCGCGTCAGGCCTTGATGGAGGAGTACGGCGACAAGCTCAAGCGGCAGCCCGACATCACGCGCCGTCTGGCGCCGCAGAGTCTCAGCTGGCTGGGCAGTCTTTCCAGTCAGTCGCGCAGCCTGATCGCCCAGGGCCTGAACACCTTCTTCGCCGAGAGCGATGCGGTGCCGATGCCTGAGCACCTGCCTGAAGGCGTGGCACAACGGCTGAGCGCCAATGAGCTGCGCCAGCTGGTCGAGAGCATGCGGCTGGTGTGGGAGTGCCTGCTGGACCCCGCCGATCACCAGCAGAGCCTGTCGTTCAACGCCTTGCTCAAGCTGTGGTCGCAGCATGGCCAGTCGCTGGAGGCCGACCTGGTGATGCTGGATGAGGCGCAGGACGCCACGCCAGCGTTGCTGGCCATGTTGCGTCGCCAGCGCTGCGACCTGCTGCTGATCGGCGACCCGCATCAGAGCCTGTCGCGTCAGGTGGAAGGCATGAGCTCGCTGGATTCGCCGCTGCTGGCCGATGCCACCGTCTACTCGCTGCCCGGCGCCTGGCGCTTCGGGCCGGCATTGGCGGCGCTGGGCACGCGGCTGGCGGCCTGTTCGCCCACCGCCCGCGAGCAGGCCATGAGCGGCCTCGGCCCGGCGACCCGTCTGGCGCTGCCTGCGGTGCGTGAGGCATTGCTGCACTCCGGCAAGCGCCATGCGGTGATCAGTGCCGGCCCGGTGGCGGCGCTGGGTGAGGCGCTGTCACTGCATCAGCGCGGCATCGCGGTGGCCTGGCTGGACGGCATCGAAGGCTATCCGCTGGCGGGGCTGCTGGATCACTGGCGGCTCTGGCGCGCACATCAGATGGCCGAGCAGGGCGACAGCGCGAGTCAGCGTGAGTGGTGGCGACTGCTGCCTCCCTCCCTGACACGGCTTGGTCAGACCCCGGCGCAGGTGCTGGGAGCTCTGACGCGTCTCGATGATCATCAGGCGCGCAGCCTGCATGAGCTGGCCTCCTGGTATGCCCAGGCGCCGCTGGATCAATGGATCGGTGAGCTGCGCAAGCACGATGGCGACCTGCAGGCCGCCATCGTCAGTGCTCACTCGCGGGGGCAGTCGGTCGAGCTGCCCACTGTCATGCTGGGGACGGTGTTCCGCGCCAAGGGTCTCGAATTTGATTGCGTGGTGCTGGCCGATGATCTGGCATTGCCAAGCGCGCGCCAGCAATTGCCCAATCAGGTGCTGGTCACCAATCTCAGCTACACCGCCGCTACGCGGGCACGCCAGCTGCTGGTGCTCAATGAACGCCTGAGCCACTGGTGGCAGGCGCAGGGCGAGAGTGAGCGCTTCCCTCTGCTCGAGGCACTGCCGCAGGCCTGGCTGAGCGAGTCCACGCATGGCGTGCAGGCGCCGCACCCGTGGTGGGGCAAGGCACGCCTGTCGGAGTTGGCGCTGACACCGCGCAAGCGCCTGCTGCTGCGCCGGCATGAGACCTCGCTTGAGGGCACGTCTGCCACGGTGTCACCCGCAGCTGGCACGCGCGATCAGGCGCCAGCCTCGGGCGGCCCTGCCAGTCATGCTCAGCACCTGGGCCATGATCAGCACCTGGGCCATGCCCGGGGCTCCGACGATGCCCTGCAGGCGCTCAAGCGTCAGGCACGCACCGACACGACGGCGCGCAAGCTGTATGAAATGGCCAGCAAGCTGCCGCCCGGACGACCCTCCGGCGGCCTGCGCAGCCTGTTGACCCCGAGCGACGCCGCGTCCACTTCTTCCCCCAGCGAGTCGCCGACCCCCGGCGGCCCGACGGAGCCTCTTGATGAGTGAGTTTGCCCCTACGCCCGCCGCGCACGTGCACGACCTGGCGGCGCTGCGCTTCAACAATCGCTATGCCCGCCTGCCGGAGCACTTCTTCACGCGTGTCGCCCCGCAGCAGCGACACGGCACGCGCCTTGCCGATGTGAGTCCTGACTGCGCCCGCCTGCTGGGGCTGGAGGCGCCCTTGACCTCCGACGCTTCCAGCGAGGAGGCGCTCGAGCAGCTGCGCCTCCTGATGGCCGGTGAGCAGTTGCTGCCGGGCATGGACGCATTGGCCCAGAAATACACTGGCCATCAGTTCGGTCATTACAATCCGCAGCTTGGCGACGGGCGAGGCATTCTGCTCGGCGAGCTTGAGACCGACCACGGCAAGACCTTCGATCTGCATCTCAAGGGCGCCGGGCGTACGCCTTACTCGCGCTTCGGCGATGGTCAGGCGGTGGTGCGCTCCAGCGTGCGTGAGTATCTGGCCAGCGAGTACATGGCGGCGCTGGGCATTCCCACCAGTCGCGCACTGGCGCTGGCGGTGAATGCCGAGCGGGTCCAGCGCGAGACCGTCGAGCCCGGCGCTACCGTGTTGCGCGTCTGCGAGAGCCACCTGCGCTTCGGGCACTTCGAGTGGCTGGCCCACTCCGGCCGGCATGAAGACCTCAAGACGCTGATCGATCACGCCCTGCGGGAGCATTTTTCAGAATGTCTGTCTGAGCGTCTGCCAGCGGCAGGCCAGCCGCTTGCAGACCAGCCCCTCACAGACCAGGTGCGTGTGACCGCTGCGCTGGCCATGTTCGAGACAGTGATCACTCGCACCGCAAAACTGATCGCGGCCTGGCAGGCCTACGGCTTCGTGCATGCGGTGATGAACACCGACAACATGTCGCTGCTGGGGCTGACCTTCGATTACGGGCCCTACGCCTTCCTCGATGGCTATGAAGAGAACCTGGTGCCGAATCATACCGATCAGGCCGGGCGCTATGGTTTCGCCCAGCAGCCGGGCATCGGGCTATGGAATCTGGAGCGACTGGGGATCGCGCTGTCGCCGCTGATCGATGTCGACGCGCTCTCCGCTGCGCTGGGCGCCTACGAGGGCGAGTTGCAGCGCGAATATGCCCGCCTGATGCGTGCGCGCCTCGGGTTGCCGGATGCGCGCGATGAGGACATGACGCTGGTGCAGCAGTGGCGCGAGCTGCTGGCGGCCGGCAAGGTCGACCACACCCATGCCTACCGTCTGCTCAGTCATTGGGATGTCACGCAGCCCGCGCCGGAAACACTGGTCGTGCGCCTGGCGGGGGAGCGTGGCCCGCATGGCAACTCGACCCAGGCGCGCGATGAAGCCTCGGCGTGGCTTGAGCGCTATCAGGCGCGCGTCATGGCCATCGGGCTCTCCGCCGAGGATGAGCGCCAGCGTCGTCTGGCCATGCTCGGCTGCAATCCGCTCTATGTGCCGCGCACGCATCTGCTGCTGGAGGTGATCGCACGGGTCGAGCAGGGTGATGACACTACCCTCAAGGCCTTGCGTCAGCGTTTGACGGCGCCTTTCTTCCGCCCCGAGGAGGGCAGTCTGGAGGCGGCGCTGGCGCTGGGGCAGGCGCAGGGCGTCGCTGCCGAACTCGTCGATGACTGGACACGGCCACCGGCGGCGAATGCTGCGCCGATCTGCATGAGTTGCTCGTCCTGAGCGGTTCTGCCAGAGCGGCTCTCATTGAGGGGGCTGAACTGCTGCGCTGACAGCGCAAGCCATGGCCGAGCATCCGCTTGGCGCAATGCAGGAAACACGCGCTGACACTCAAGTCATCGTCACGAAAATGGGATACTGCTGCGGCGGTATCCCATTTTTCATGGCAGACGCTGTGGCAGCCATAAGCTCGAGATTATGCGATACATAACACAAAGCTGAGCTATTCTTGGTGGGGTGCCTTTTGTAAACTCATTGCAAATCAGTCACTTGGTAGTGTCGCAAGGCGCCTGTCAGCATAAGGCAGCTGTTATGGCTGCCATAACGATAGCTTTATGCTTGATTTTATTGCTTTTTTTGCAATGCAGCGCTTGACCCTGATGCACCGACAAGAAAAGACTGATGCTGGACACTCATCGTGTCGCGGGTGATGTCAGGCCTTCTGGCCATGCGTGAGTCACGGCTTGCGATTCAGGCAAGTCTCACCTGTGACAGGCAATAACGTCGCTGAAAGCGCCTCCGGCAGGCAGGATGGCGCGAATCAGCGCTCAACAGGAACGACGCCATGAACCTTTCAAGGCTGGCAGCCTCAGGCATGAACACGGACGTGAAACGAGGTGCGCGATGCTGAATATTCTAGTCGTGCGCGAGATGCGTGCACCGGACCTGGTGACACCCGACGAGGGCGTGAGCAGCACACTGGCGCGCGGGGAATGCCGCGTCGCGCTGGACCCGGTGACGGCCGGCAAGCTCGCGCGTCATCTGGACAGCAGCGTCAGTGACACCAGCGATGCCATCGTGCACGTGGAGAGCGGTGCCGGACGTCACGCACACTTCGACGATGCGGCCTACGCCGCCCAGGCTGGGGTGGCGGTCGTCGCCGAGGCCGATATCGCTGCAGCGCGTGCCGCGGCGGATCTCGTGCTGTGCGTGCGTACGCCCAGCGAGTCACAGATCAGCGAGTTGCGTGAAGGCGCGGTGGTGGTGGCATTGATGACGCCGTACCAGAACCCGCAGCTGATCAGCAAGCTTGCCAGCCAGGGGCTGACCAGCCTGTGCATGGAATTCGTGCCGCGTATCTCGCGCGCCCAGAGCATGGACGCCCTGTCCTCGCAGGCAGGTGTCGCGGGCTATCACGCCGCGCTGCTGGCGGCCAATGAGTCCTCGGTATTCTTCCCGATGCTGACGACTGCCGCCGGGACCGTGCGTCCGGCGCGTGTCGTGGTGGTCGGTGCCGGCGTCGCGGGCCTGCAGGCCATCGCGACCGCCAAGCGTCTCGGCGCCCAGGTGTGGGCCTATGACATCCGCGCTGCCGCGCGTGAGCAGGTCGAATCGCTGGGCGCCAAGATGATCGATACCGGCGTCGATGCCTCCGGCGAGGGCGGCTACGCCCGCGAGCTGACCGATGACGAGCGCGCCCAGCAGGCCGATGCGCTGGCACGTCACATGGGCGATGCGCATGTGGTGATCTCCACCGCCGCGATTCCGGGGCGTCCGTCGCCGCGCATCATCAGTCGCGAGATGGTCGAGGGCATGAAGCCCGGCGCCGTGCTGGTCGATCTCGCCGCCGAAGGCGGTGGCAACTGCGAACTGACCGAGCCCGGCAAGCGTGTCGAGCACGCCGGCGTCACGGTACTCGGCCCGCTGGACATGGCCTCGAGCCTGGCGGTCAATGCCAGCGAGATGTACGCCAAGAACCTCTTCAACCTGCTGACCCCCTTCATGAAGGACGGCGAACTGACGCTGGACTTCGAGGATGCGGTGCTCGGCCCGATGCGTCTGACCGATGGCGGCCGCATTACCCACGATGACGTACGCGCTCGCGCGGAGGACGCCGCATGATCGAAGGACTTTCTGCCGTATACATCCTGATGCTGGCGGCCTTCGTCGGCTACGAGGTCATCTCGCGCGTGCCGGTGATTCTGCACACGCCCCTGATGTCCGGTTCCAACTTCATCCACGGCATCGTGCTGGTCGGGGCGATGATCGCCCTCGGCCAGGCCGAGACCGGCATGCAGCAGTTCATCGGCTTCATCGCCGTGCTGCTGGGCGCCGGCAACGCGGTCGGCGGTTATGTGGTCACCGAGCGCATGCTGGAAATGTTCAAGACCAGTGATCGCAGCAAGGGCACAGACGCTGCCAATGGCATCAACGACAAGGAGGCTCGCTGATGAACTGGCTGGTCGAAACAGGGTATTTCGCGGCTGCGGTGGTCTTCATCCTCGGCCTCAAGCGCATGTCACATCCTTCCACTGCACGCAGCGGCATCCATTGGGCCGGTATCGCGATGGTCGTGGCCACGCTGCTCACCTTCCTGCATCCGCAGATTGATGGTCGTTATGGCCTGATGCTGCTGGCCATCGTCATCGGTGGCGGTATCGCCTGGTATTCCGGCAACAAGGTCGAGATGACCGACATGCCGCAGATGATCGCCATCTATAACGGCATGGGCGGCGGTGCGGCAGCGGCGATCGCCGCGGTCGAGCTGATGCGCATGAGCGACAACCCGGCACTGATCGAGCAGCACGGCTCGCTGGCGCTGTGGCTCGGTGTGCTCGGGGCGATGATCGGTGCGGTGGCCTTCTCCGGTTCCATCGTGGCCTGGGCCAAGCTGGATGGGCGCCTCAAGAAGGCGTTCAACTTCCCGAGTCAGCAGCTGATCAACATGATCGTGCTCGGCCTGACGGTCTATCTGGGTGTCGTGATCGCGGCGGTGGAACCATCAAGCTCGCTGGTGCTGGTGTTCTTCGCGCTCGCGTTGCTGTTCGGCGCGATGCTGGCACTGCCCATCGGTGGCGCCGACATGCCGGTGATCATCTCGCTGTTCAATGCGCTGACCGGCCTTGCGGTAGCGATGGAAGGCTTCGTGCTCGGCAATGCCGCGATGATCATCGCCGGTACTGTCGTCGGGGCGGCCGGTACGCTGCTGACCCAGCTGATGGCCAAGGCCATGAATCGTCCGATCCGCAACGTGCTGTTCAAGCAGTTCGGGGGCGCATCAGGTGTCGAGCAGGGCGAGATCGAGGGCAGCATGAAGGCTTCCGATCCGATGGACGCCGCCGTGCAGCTGGCCTTCGCCGAGCGCGTCATCATCGTGCCGGGCTACGGCATGGCGGTGGCACAGGCACAGCACAAGGTCTGGGAGATGGTCGAGCTGCTGGGTGAGCGTGGCGTCGAAGTGCGCTTCGCGATCCACCCGGTCGCCGGTCGCATGCCGGGTCACATGAACGTGCTGCTGGCGGAAGCCGGCGTGCCCTACGACATGATCGCGGACCTGGACGAGATCAACAACGACTTCGAGACCACCGACGTCACGCTGGTCATCGGTGCCAATGACGTGGTCAATCCGGTCGCCAAGAACGACGCCTCAAGCCCGCTGTACGGCATGCCGATCCTCAACGCCGACCAGTCACGCAACGTGCTGGTGATCAAGCGCGGTCAGGGTTCCGGCTTCTCGGGTGTCGAGAACCACCTCTTCTATCTTGACCACACACGCATGGTGTATGGCGATGGTCAGAAAGTTGTTGGCGACATGATCACGGCCCTCAAGACGCTGTGATCTGACGCCTCGGCGTGATGGGGCAAGTCTGCCGCCATCACGCCAGTGCCGAACAGACCGGCAATTTCTGCGCCTCAGGGGGCAGGAATTGCCGGTTTTTTTATGCATATCGAGAGTTCATGCGTATCGATGGTGCATGCCGGTAGATTGCTTGCGAGGCGCGCATGGCAGGTACGTCACTCAGGCGCGTCACTCAGGTACGTCACGCGGGCGCAGCCCCCTGCGTTGGCCACGAGGTCTGCGCAGACATCTCTTGTTCAGCATTCTCTGACAAACTATGAGTACAATGCCTGCCATTCACTGAGCACATCGTCATCCAAGGAGTCAGCATGTCTGCCACTACCCCTTCACCTCGTCGGGCCATTCGTGATCGCGAGGTAAGCGAAACGACCCCTCAGGCGGTGGGACTCAATGTCTGCGTGCTGGGTGGCGGCAGCTTCGGGACCGCGATCGCCTCGATTGCCGCCGACAATGGTGCCAGCGTCACCCAGTGGATGCGTGATGCCAGCCAGGCCGAGGAGGTCAACACCCGGCACCGCAATTCGGGCTATCTGCCGGGCTTCGAGATCAATGCCTCGGTGCGTGCCACCACCGACATGGCCGATGCACTGGCCGAGGCCGAGCTGGTGTGCGTGGCGATTCCCTCCAAGGCCTTCCGCACGGTGGTCCGTCAGGCGCGCGCTCACCTGCGTGAAGGGCAGATACTGGTGGCCACCACCAAGGGCATCGAGAGCGAAGGCTTCACCCTGATGAGCGAGGTGCTGGAGCAGGAAACAGGCTTCACGCACATCGGCGTGCTGTCTGGCCCCAACCTGGCGGCCGAGATCGCCCAGCGGCAGCTGACGGCCACGGTGATCGCCTCCGATGATGCTTACACCCGCGCTCGCGTGCAGACGGCCTTCGGCTGCGACTATTTCCGTGTCTACGCCAGCAATGACCGCTACGGCGTCGAGCTGGGCGGGGCGCTGAAGAACATCTACGCCATCGCGGCCGGCATGGCCGCGGCCCTTGGCATGGGCGAGAACACCCGCGCCATGCTGATGACCCGCGCGCTGGCCGAGATGAGCCGCTTCGCGGTGGCCAAGGGCGCCAATCCGATGACCTTCCTCGGCCTTGCCGGCGTGGGCGATCTGATCGTGACCTGCTCCTCGCCGTTGTCGCGCAACTATCGGGTCGGCTACGCGCTGGGAGAAGGGCGCACCCTCGAGCAGGCGGTCGAGGTGCTGGGCCAGGTCGCCGAGGGTGTCAACACCGTACGATTGGTGCAGGATGAATCCGAGCGGCTGGGCATCTACATGCCGCTGGTCAGTGGCATGGCCAAGGTGCTGTTCGAGAATGTCGACCCGCATCACATGGCCCGCGCGCTGATGGGCGGTGAGCAATCCAGCGATGTGGAATTCGTGCTGTCGCGTGAGTCGGTGCAGCAGGCGCGGCAGTTGGAACCCGACGGCTCCTGAGGACTCATAGCAGGTAGCGGGTGATGGAGCGTGTTTCGCCATCCCCTTGTCTGACTCGTGCAACGCTCCGGTTGGCGAGTCCTGGTCATCGGCCGCAGCGACAGAGCGAGTGATGTAGCGCTTGCGCTGCGGCGGTCATCTTTTCAGGAGAATGTCATGAGTGTACTGATCATGCGTCACGGTGAGGCCCAGGTCGGCACGCCGGACCCCAGCCGCGAATTGAGTGAATATGGCCGCGAAGAGGCGCGCCGCATCGGGCGCTGGTTGGCCCATCAGCTGCCCGCCGAGCGTCGTGCGCGGCTGACGCTGGTCGTCAGTCCGTTCACCCGCGCCCAGCAGACCGCCCAGGAGATCTCCTCGGCGCTGGAGCTGAGTGGTGAGCAGCAGACCACGCTCGAGATCATCACTCCGGACGACCCGCTGACGCCGGTACTCGACTGGCTGCAGACCCATGTGCCGCCCACCTCTGAAGGGCGCGAGCCGCGTGACTGGCTGATCATCAGCCACAATCCGCTGGTCTCGAATCTGGCCAGCGCCCTGGTCGATGGCCCCGGCAGCACCCAGTTGGCCTTTGCCACCGCAAGTCTTGCCTGGCTGGACGCCGATGTCTGGGCCGCTGGCCTGGCGGATCTACACCAGTTCGTGAGCCCGGCGGAGTTGGCGTAAGTCACGCGCGGTGGTCATGAGCCACAACCATTGAGCCGCAACCATTGAGCCACAACGAAACGCCCCCGCCAGTCTGCACTGGCGGGGGCGTTTCGTTTTGACATGCAGCCAGACCGCTGCTGCTTGATCAGACCGCTGCTACTTGATCAGACCGCTGCTGCTAGACCAGACCGCTCAGCTTGAGCACGAAGATGCCTGCCGTGATGGTGATGCCCGCCATCAGGGTGCTGATGGCGATGATGTTGGCGGCCAGGCGGTCATTGCCGCCCATCGCCCGCACCATCACGAAGCTTGCCGCCGCCGTCGGCGAGGCGAAGAACAGGAACAGCACCCCGAGTTCGGTACCGCGAAAGCCCAGCAGCACGGCGACGGTGGTCGCCAGCAGCGGCACGCTGATCATCTTCATCAGGCTGGCGCTCAGCGCCAGCTTGCGGCCTTCACGCAGCGAGCGCATCGACAGGGTGCCGCCTATGCAGATCAATGCCAGCGGCAGCGTCATGCGCGCGAAGTAGTCGCCGGAGGTCTCCAGCCACTCGGGCAGCTGCCAGCTGAAGGCCGCGAAAGGCAGGGCGGCCAGCACGCCGAGAATCAACGGGTTGGTGATGATGCCGCGCGCGATGCCACTCCAGCTGGTGCGGCCATCGCCGAGATAGCTCGACAGCACCACCACCGACAGCATGTTGTAGGACAGGATGACGACGCCCATCAGGATGCCGCCCATCGAGAGGCCGAGATCGCCGTAGAGGTTGGCGGCCAGTGCCAGCCCGACGATGGCGCAGTTGCCGCGAAACGAGCCCTGTACCACCTCGCCGCGTTCCTTTCTCGGCACGCGCAGGATCGCCCAGCCCCACAGCAGCAGGAAGGTGCCCAGTGTCGCCAGCGCGAAGTAGGTCAGCATGCCCGGGCGCAGGGCGTGATCCAGGTCCGCGCGCACGATGGAGAGGAAGACCAGCGCCGGCATGGTGCCCTTGAACACCAGCGATGAGGCGGTGCCGATGAAGGTGTCATCGATCCAGCCGAGGCGTTTGAGGCCCAGGCCCAGAAATACCATCGCAAAGACCGGAACGGTGACGTTCAGGGTCGCGACGAACAGCGCCAGCATGTCGTTCATGAAGTAGTCTCGCTCATTTCCGCCCTTGTCCTGTGAGTGTTGCGGTCTGTCTGGTGAGGCTTTTGGTCAGCGCCTGACGAGCGTCGCGCGACCGCGGCGGCCCGTTGCGAACTGTCGTGTCAGTCCCGTCGTGAACTGCCGCGGCGGCCTGGCTCAGGCCAGCCAGAAACCCGTGATCAAGGCCGCTGCCAGCAAGGCCCAGAACAGGCCGTTGCGCAGGCGGGTATCGCGACGCGGCCTGGAAGACGGCGAGGAGGTGGCGGACTGCTTGTCATGCTTGGGCATCGAGGGGTCCTGTCCAGCAAGGTGAAATATTGGCTCAGCGAATGAAGGCTCAGCGGGAGAAGGCTCAACGTGTGAAGGCTCTGGCGGGCAGACGGCCGGCCAGCAAGGCGCTCTGACAACAGCGCGTGCCTGTCATCCGCCCAGCATATCAGGCTTTCCTTAGACTTAGGGATAGTCGTTCAGCTCGGGCATCAGCCCCGGTGCTAGTTCCGCTATCAGCTCTGGTATCAGGTCGCGTTGATCGCATGCTGCCAACCAGGGGCGCGGGCGGGCGTAGTGATCGAGAATGCAGGCGCCGAGATCTGCCTTGAGGGCCGGCAAAGGGCGGAATAGACGCCATAACCGCGCGAGTGGCGACTGTGCGCGCACTCCTGCTTGGCGAGCGCAGGCTGTCCGCTTACCCTGTGCGCTGCATTGTCATCTGTCACGGTTAACTGCCGGGGCCACGGTTATCTTCCGGCCTCATGATCACCTGCCGGAACCATCAGCCCCGGCAGCGCATTGCCCCTATCAAGAAAAGTACAAGGAGCGGGTATCTTGCAGGACCCATACACGACCTCTGCGTCATCTTCTGATGCGACTCCCTCTGGCGCGACGCCCTCTGACGCGACGCCCTCTGCAGCGACTCGCTCTGCGGCAACTCGCTCTGCTGCAGCTCCCGCGCGCGCGTCTGCCGAGCCGTCCGCCTCTCCAGCGCTGTTGGTCAGTCGTGGGCTCGGGCGTCAATTTGGCCAGCAACAGGCCGTCACCGGGCTGACCTTCACGGCCTCGCGTGGCGAGGTCATCGGTCTGCTGGGTCCCAATGGTGCCGGCAAGACCACCAGTCTGCGCATGCTGGCGGGCACGCTCGCCGCCACCCAGGGCCAGCTGGAGCTGGAAGGCGAAGCCTTCGATGGTCGCGCCAGTCAGCGCCAGCTCAACCGCCTCAAGCGTCGTATCGGCTATCTGCCGGAGGGCGCGCCCCTGTGGCCGCAGCTGACGGTGCGCGAGAGCCTCGAGTGCGTGGCAGGTCTGCATGGGTTGTCGCGCAAGGTGCGCAATGATCGCCTTGCGGCATTGATGGATCGCCTGGATATCACGCCTTTCGCCAATCAATTGTGCGCTGTGTTATCCAAAGGCTATCGTCGTCGTGTGGCGCTGGCGATGGCGTTGACCCATGATCCGGACATCCTGCTGCTCGATGAGCCCACCGATGGGCTGGACCCGCTGCAGAAGGACAGCGTGCGCGCCTTCATTCGTGAGCTGGGTCGCGAGCGACTGATCATCGTCTCCACCCATCTGCTGGAGGAAGTGCCTCGCATCTGTGACCGCGTACTGGTCATGGCCAATGGCCAGCTGGGCTTTGATGATACGCCGGAGGCGCTGGCAGCGACCTCCGTCAGCGAAGGCATTCTGGGCGGCAGCCGTTCGCGCTATGGCGCGGGGTATGGCGCGAGTTCCAGCCTGCCGGTATGGCGAGTGACGCTGAGCCGGGCCCTGAGCGTGCGCGAGCTGGCCAGTGTCTCGCGTCTGCCGGGCGTGGCGGCCATCACGCCCGTCAAGCCCGGCGATGCCATGGCGCGTGACAAGTCGCCGCTGGTGGTCTCGACCGGCGCCGTGCTGCGTCTGGCCGGGCGTCTCCACCAGGACCCGCGCCCCGCGCTGGCACGCTGGTGCAGCTACATGGAAATCCGCCTCGATGAATGCGTCCACGAACGGGGTGATATCGAGGTCGCGTTCCGCCAGCTGGTGACGCGCATGGCGGAGCAGCCCTCGCCGCTGCCGATGCGCAAGCAGACACCGCGCGCAGATCAGGAGGTGTCGTCATGAGGGCCGTTCTCGCGCTGGTCCGCCGTGACCTGCATCAGGCACTGACGCAGGGTGCCAGCTGGTCGCTGCTGGTGGTGATGGCGGTGCTGGCCCCGCTGGGGGCCTTCGAGGTGGGCGATCTGCTGGCACGTGATCGCGCCGATCTTGGCTCGCTGTGGCAGGTGTTGCCCTGGCTGCTGGTGCTGTGGACGCCGCTGCTGGCCCTGCGTGGCTGGCCGGAAGAGCGTGCCAACGGCCTGCTCGAATGGCTGTCCGGCCTCGGGCTGGGGTCGTGGCGACTGGCCAGCGCACGCCTGATCAGTGCCAGCGTGCTGGGCTGGCTGGGGCTTGCGATGACGGCGCCGCTGGTGGTGCTGATCCATTGGCTCGGCACGCCGGATCTCGGTCTGATGCTCAGCGGCTATCTGGGTATGGCGCTGCTGGTGATGGCGCTGGCCAGTCTCGGTCAGGCGCTGGCGGTGCGCGCACCTTCTGCGCTGTCGGCGTGGCTCGGGGCGCTGGTGCTGGGCCTGGCGCTGATGCTGCCAGGCACACCCGCGGTGACGAGCCAGCTGGCTCAGCATCTGGCGCCGCACTGGGTGCAGCTGCTCGATCTGATCAGCTTGCCGGCGCATCTGACGCCTTTCAGTGAAGGCCGGCCGACCTGGCTCGATGCCAGCTACTTCCTGCTGCTGACCCTGGCCGGGCTGGTGCTGCAGGCGCGCGGCCTCAGTCAGGAGCGCCATGCACGCAAGCAGGCGCCACAGTGGCTGGTCACGGCGGCGCTGGCGGCTGCGGTCACCGCGCTATTGCTGGCCGGCGTGCGCCTGCCGCCGCTGCTGACGGCCGACGGCCACAACCCGCTCACCCGCGCGCATGATCTGACCGCCACGCGTCAGCACAGTCTGAGCCCCGCCAGTCGTGCGGTGCTCGATGATCTCGAGGCACCGGTGACGCTGACCTTCGCCTACAGCGAACGCTTCGCCGCCGATCTGCCGCAGCTGCGTGAACTGGCGACACGGGTCGAGACGCGTCTGGCCGCCTTCGCGCGTGAGCCGCAGATACGTTTCAAGCGCGTCGACCCTGCGCCGGGCAGTGCCGACTTCGCGGATCTCGAAGCGCAGGGCCTGACCGCACTGTCATTGCCGGGCGGCGAAGAGATGCTGTTCGGGCTGGTGGTGGATGGCCCCTACGCCGAACGCCGCGCCATTCCGCTGCTCAAGGCGGCGGATATCGGCGGGCTGGAAGCGCAGGTGACACGCCAGATCCAGGAGGTCTCGCGCACCGAACCGCCGCGCCTGGGTGTCGTCTCGCGTTTGCCGGTGATGGGCCAACCCAGTCTGGAGCAGGGCAGAGCGCTGGGCAGCTGGGGCCTGATGGAACATCTCAATGCACGTCTGCGCATCGACTGGCTGTCGGCCGGTGATGATGCCGCGCGCCCGATCGCCGATCAGGATGCGTTGCTGGTGATCGCGCCGCGGCTGTTGCCGGTCAAGACGCTGGAGGCCATCACGGCCTATCTCGAGCGTGGCGGCCGGGTGTTGATGCTGGTGGACCCGCTGCCCGAAATGCTCGATCAGCCGGCGCCGGCTTCCGAGGCGCTCACGACATTGCTGGCGCGCGCCGGGCTTGAATCGCGCGCGGGCGAGGTGGTGGCGGATGCGCAGCTGGCCTTGCCGATCGGCTTGCTGGATGGCACGCGTGCGCTGAGTCCGACGTTGCTCGGGCTAGGTGCCGCACAGCTATCGGACGCCGCGCTCAACCTCAATGTCGAGCAACTGGTGATGTCCAGTGCGGGCTGGTTGGCGCCGCTGTCTGATCCAGCACAAGCATCATCGAAAGGCCCAGGGGCGCAAGGCGCGCCGTTACAGTGGCTGATTCGTGGCAGTGATGAGGCGCGCCTGATTCCGGCGGCGCGTGTCCACGACAGCCGCATGGACCCGCGTCCGCTGTCGGGGCTGGCAGGGGAAACACCGCCGGCTGGCGGGCTGGCCGTGCTGGCGCAATGGCCGACAGCGGGCGCCAAGGGTGGCCAGTTGCTGGTGGTCAGCGATGTCGACATGGCCAGTGACCGTCTGTGGCGGCGCACGGCAGCGGATGGCAGCGAGCAGGCCCTCAATGCCAATGCGCGCTGGCTGGAAAATGCCGTGGACCTGCTGGCGGGCAGCCCAGAGCTGGTCGCCCTGCGCGCGCGTGCCCATCAGGTGCGCGAGCTGACGCGTCTGCATCAACTGGCCGATCGTCAGGCCGCCGAGGAGACCCGGCTGCGCAATGACTGGCAGACGCGTCTGAGTGCGCTCGGCGCGACGCCGGTGTCTGGCAAGGCCGAAGCCGCGCAGCAAAGCGACGCCCTTGCGGCGATGCAGCATGACTTCGAGGACGCGCTGTCACGTCAGCAGCGTGAGGCGAATGCCGAGCGTGATGCCCTGCGCCGCGAGCTGCGCCTGTGGACGCTGCTGGCCTTGCCGGTGGCATTGAGCCTGCTTGGCGAGCTGATCTGCTGGCGCCGCTATCGCGCCAGCCGTCGCGCGGGCTATCAGTCGACAGGGCGTCTGTCGGGCCACGGTCAGCCCAGCGGGAAGCGCAACGCAGAACGAGATGTACAGCGCAAGGAACAGCGCAATGAGCAGCGCAATGAGCAGCGCAATGCACAGCACAGCGCCCGCTCCGCGAGTGACGCCGCCACAAGCGCTTCGACAGGCTCGGGCAAGTCAGCCGCAGGCAATGCCGCTTCAGGCAAGGCAGCTTCAGGCAAGGCGGCTTCAGGCAAGACAAGACCGAGCGATACTACCCAGTCGGGAGGTGATTGATGGGGCGCTTCAATCGGACGGGATGGGCACTGACGGCGCTGGTTTCCGTGGCCGCGGTGACGGCGCTCACCGCAGGGCCGTCACTGCTGGAATCGCTGCGCTCAGGCGCCGCCACGGGCGGGACAGACTTAGCCCAGTGGCAAAGTGATTCGTTGATGAGCCAGGCGCTGACGACAGTGACCGCGGGTCAGTCAGGCGTCTTGCAGCCCTTGCCGCTGCTGTCGCAGGTGGCCGCCTCGGCACAGCGTATCGGCATTCGACGTGGCACAGAGGCCAGCCAGGACTGGTTGAGTCTGGCGCGTGGGCCCGCAGGCGACTGGCAGATCACATCATTGGCCGGCTGGCCTGCCCGTCAGGGCAAGGTGGAGGCGCTGGTGAGTCAGCTGGGCGAGGCGCAACTGCGCACGCGCAAGCCGCCCACGGACAAGGCACTTGAGGCGCTGGGCTTCAGCGCGCAGTCACCGCTGCTGAGCGTGAAGGGCAATGGCGCTCAGGTGAGTCTGCAACTGGGCGCCAGGCCCGCGGCGGCAACGCAGCTGAGCGGTGCGGGCAGTGCTGAATTGGCGGGGCGCTACGTGCGGTGGGTGCCGGCGCCCTCGAATGCGAACGTGCAAGGCTCCCACTCTTTGGCTGGCGTGAATGGCGCGCCGCTCTGGGAGCTGACACGCGATATCGGGTTGCCGGATTGGCGCGGCGGCATGGCGCCCAGCGAGGTGCTGGACGTCACCCAGCTACGCAGTGACGCCGCGGTGTACAAGCCGCTGAGTCGCATGGACATCTCGCTGGCGGCGTCTGCTCAAGACGCCTCAGCACGGCAAGCGCCGCTGGTGCGAGGCCTGGCACCTGACAGCGACGCTGCCCATGAGATTCTCGCTGCGCTGTCGCCGCTGACGCAGAATGACCTGCGCCCCCGTGCCTCCACGCCTGAAAGCGGCGCAGCCCAGCCAGACGCCTGGCAGCCCGCCGTGACGCTGACCCTCAACTGGTCGCGCCCCTCGCTCTATTACCGTCAGCATGAGCAGCTCAATGATCGCACCCAGCTGGTGCTGGCCATCGCCGCGGGCAGCAAGCCCTGGGCGCGGCTGACGCTCTCCGGCAAGGGGTGGCCACCTGAACTGGTCGCGCGCTTGAATGCCGTCGAGATACAGGTCAATGGCGCGCTGCGCGATCATCTGCTGGCATTGGGCGCGAGGGCGTTGCAAGACGAGCCCGTTGAGCTCACGGCTGTCGCGGTTCAGGCGGCGCTGGCGGTCAGTCGTGCCTTGGCGTTGCCTGAGGCGGAAGCAGCCGAGCCCAGTACGGAAACAGCCGCTGCGCTGGTGCCGGCGGGCATGGAAGGAGAGTGAGGTGCTCCATGGGCCAAAGGGAGGAGTAGCGCCCATGGGGCGGGGCTGGCATGCTGTTGACTATATTTAAACAACCGTTTGTCTGGGCGCGTCAGGGACGACGGCCCGTGGTAAGGAGACCTTGCGATGAATGCCACCTCACGGCAACCCCGGCCCGGGCAGGACTTGTCCGAACGTGCCTTGTCCGAACAGGCCTTGTCCAAGCAGGGCGACGCTGACCCGGCCGGCCTGAATACCGACACCGAGCGCCCGGTGCTGGCCTTCGCGCATGCCAATGGCTTCACCGGTGCCTGCTACAAGAGCCTGCTGGCGCCGCTGGCCGAGCACTTCAATCTGCTAGCGGTGGACCGACTGGCGCACGACCCTGCCTATCCGGTCGGCAACAATCTGATCTCGCTGCGTGATGAGTGGCTGGCGTGTCTGGACGCCGCGCTGGGGCCGTTGCCCGCGGCGGGCGGCACCGGACGCAAGGTGATCGGAGTCGGGCATTCGCTGGGAGGCATCGTCAATTACATGGCGGCGCTCAAGCAGCCGGAACGCTTCCACTGCCTCGTGCTGCTCGACCCGCCGTTGATGCTGGGCCGTGATGCGCTGGGCATGAAGGTCGCCAAGCGCTTCGGCTTCATTGATCGTGTCACGCCGGCAGGCCGCACCCGCGGGCGTCGCGCGCGCTGGGACTCCCGTCAGGCCATGCAGGATTACCTGCGCCGTCGTTCGCTGTTCGCCAATTTCACGCCAGAGGCGCTGGACGACTACGTCGACAACGCCACCCATCGTCACGCAGATGGCAGCCTGTCATTGAGCTTCGATACCCGTCACGAGGTCGAGATCTTCCGCCACCTCAGCGATCACCTGTCAGGCTCGCCGGCGAAGCTGGCGGTGCCGGTCAGGATTCTGGCCGGCGCCCAGTCTGATCTGCTCACGCCGGCGCGTCAGGCACGCCTGCGCCGCGCCGGGCTGACGGTGGAGCATGTCCGGGGAGGACATATGTACCCCTTTGAATACCCACAAGAGACGCGCGCCGCGCTGCTGGCGGCCATCGCCGACCTTGCGCCGCCGGATGTACTGCCGCCAGGCCTGCTGGCCGGGAGGCAAGCATGAGCACTGATCAAACCGTTCAAGACATCGCAGAGGCTCCCCTGAGCGCCAACGTCTCGCTGCGTGAGCGTCGCTACCCACGGCGCACAGGCGGAGAATTGGCGGCCCTGGAGTGGGCGCCTGCCGAGCACGCCGAGCAGGCACCGACGTGGCTGGCGCTGCATGGCTGGCTCGACAATGCCGCCAGTTTCAGCCGCCTGGCACCGCTGTTGTGTGAACGGCTGGGCATTCGCCTCATCGCCATCGACATGGTCGGTCACGGGCACTCGAGCCCGCTGGGTGAGCACGGTGATTATGCGGTGTGGGATTACTGCCACGATGTGATCGAGGCGCTGGAAGGCCTGTATGACGAGGGGCTGCCGCGCGCGCCGGTCACGGTGATGGCGCACTCGCTGGGGGCGGCGGTGTCGGGGCAGGTGGCTGCGGCGCTGCCGGAATATATCGCGCGACTGGTGCTGATCGATGGCATCGGCGCACTTGCCACGCCAGCCTCGGAGGTGGTCGATCAGCTGCGCCGCGGATTGCTGGCACGCCACGCGCAGCCGGTCAGACGCGCCGCCACGCGACGTGCCCATTATCGTCATGTCGAGGACGCCGTGGCGGCGCGGGTCGCGGGAGGTGTCACGCCGATCGATGCCGACACGGCGCGGCCGATCGTCGAGCGCAACCTCGAGGTGCTGGAAGACGGTGGCCTGCGGCTGAGAAGTGACCGCCGCCTGCTGCGGCCTTCACTGATGCGCTACACCCCGGAGCAGGTGCTGGCGTTATTGGCGGCGTTGACCCAACCGGTACTGCTGATCGAGGGCGAGCAGGGTATCCTGACCATAAGGCACGAGGCGCAGCAGGCGCGTGATGCCGTGAAGAGGCTCGAGCGTCGCGTCTTGCCGGGTGGCCACCACCTGCATCTGGAGCCGCCGCATGTGGCGGCGGTCGCCGATGCCATCGTCGAGTGGATCAGCTCGCACTGAGCGATGCACCGCGTGCCGCGTCCGTTCATCTTTCATCATCTGCAGCGGGAGACATGCCATGGCCAAGCGCAAGACCATCGCCCTGGCACTGGGGAGTGGCGGGGCCCGAGGCTATGCCCATATCGGCGTCATCGAGGAAGTGCTGGCGCGCGGTTACGACATTCGCGCCATTTCGGGCTGCTCGATGGGCGCACTGGTCGGGGGTATCCATGCCGCCGGCAAGCTGGATGCCTATCGCGACTGGGTCTGTGAGCTGGATTACTTCGACGTGCTGCGGCTGGTGGACGTCACCTGGAGCCCGATGGGCGCCATCCGCGCGCGCCGCATCATGGATGAGCTGGAAGCCCTGATCGGCGACACGCGCATCGAGGATCTGCCGATTGCGGTCACCACCGTCGCCACCGACCTGATCGCCCAGAAGGAGGTCTGGTTCCAGAGCGGCAATCTGCTCGAGGCGATTCGGGCCTCCATCGCGGTGCCCGGGGTGATCACGCCGGTGCAACGCGACCGCAAGGTGCTGGTGGATGGCGGCCTGATGAATCCCTTGCCGATCACGCCGCTGGTCGCCGCCCACGTTGACCTGGTGCTGGCGGTCAACGCCACGGCGCATTCGCCGCGCAACCAGACACTGGAGCAGATGCTGCCACCGGCCGATGCCGCCGAGGAAGAGGCGCGCGAAGCCGCCCTGGAAGCGCGCGGCGGTGGTTTCAGTGACTGGCTGCGGGGAGTGCGTCGCGGGGCCGAGCGCATCTTCTCTGCCGAAAAGGAGCAGGCGTTGGAGGACCAGCAGGGCATGGCATTTGCCAGTCCGGTCGGCGGTGTCCCGCTGCCGCCGGGTGATGCCTCGCGCCTGAAGTTCGAGGCACTGAAAAGCAGCGATGCCGAGCCAGCGCCGGGGTCAGAAGCGTTGGCAGAGCCGCAGGCAGACGCCGGCGCTGTTACCCAGGGCAAGCAGCCGCCGTCCGCAGCTGAGCCTGAGCGGGTCGATGATAACGCGCCGGAGCTTGCCTGGGGCAAGCTGGACATGATGATGCGCTCCTTCGATATCACCCAGGCAACGCTGGCCAAGTACAAGATCGCCGGCTATCCACCGGATATCCTGGTCGAGATTCCCAAGACGGTGTGTGGCGCCTATGAATTTCACCGCGCCGCAGGCCTGATCAAGCTGGGCCGGCACCTGGCCGCCGAAGCGCTGGATCGCTACGAGAAGGGCAGCGACGGCTAGCCTGTCGTGAGTTGTCCTTTAATGAAAAAGCCCCCGCCAATCGGCGGGGGCTTTTCGTTACGGTGCTCTTCAATACAGTGCTCTTCAATACAGGGCTCTTCAATACAGGGCTCTTCATTGCAGAGCGTGTGACCGGAGCCTGAGCGAAGCGTCGCCTCAGCCGTTGATCCACTTGTCGAAGATGGCGGCCTGCTCACCGGTGCCCTGTATCTGGGTCAGCCACTGATCGACGTAGGCCTTCCAGATATTGTCGCCCAGCGGCAGCAGATAGCCCTTCTGGGAGAAGGTGAACGGCGCATCAGGATGCACGCTGCACAGCTCCGGATGACGGCTGGCCTGCAGCTGGGTCTCGATGGCGTCGGTGACCATCACATCGGCACGGTCTTCGATGATGTTGTTGAAGATGGTGCGGTTGTCATTGTGCGCGACGCGCGTGGCATCGCTCAGGAATTCATTGGCGAAGCGCTCGTTGGTGCCGCCCGGATTGACGGTGATGCGCACGCTGGGCTGATTGATCTGCGCGACGGTCTGGTACTTGTCGACGTCCTCGCAGCGCACGATGGGCGTCTTGCCGCCGGTCTGGTACGGCTGGCTGAAGTAGGCCTGAGCCTGACGGTCCAGCTTGACCGAGATGCCGGACATGGCGATATCGCACTTGCCGGAGGTGAAGTCTTCCATCAGTGTCGGCCAGCTGGTCGGCACGGTCTGTACCGTGGCGCCCAGGCTCTTGGCCAGTGAGGCGGCCATGTCGATGTCGATGCCTTCGAAGTCGCCATTGTCTTCACGGTGGCTGAAGGGCGCATAGTCACCGGTAGTGCAGACCTTCAGCACCTGGCCTTGTTGCACACGCGAAAGGGTGCTGTCGGACAGTGCATCGCTGGCGGCGGCCGGCATGGCGAAGGCCAGCGACAGGCCAGCGGCGGTCGCACCGCCGAGAATGGCAGCGGAAAGGGCGCGGCGTGAAGAGGTGCGCATTGGCTGTTCAGCGTTGGGTGTCATCAGGGTGTTCCCTTGTCGTTATGGCGGCAGGCTCGGCGTGAGGCCTGCCTCTGCTACTCGAGTGCTCGGCTATTCAAGCACTCAGTTATTCAAGTACACGGCTATTCAGGTGCTCGCTATTCAAGTGCTCGGCTATTCAGGTGCTCGGATCGTCAATGTCTCGGCGGTGTGGCGAGCGCGGGATTCGCTCAGTCGAGCAGCGGGTCACGGCCCTTGCTGCGCAGCAGGACATAGACTGCGCCGCTGCCGCCATCCAGCTCCAGTGAAGAGGTAAAGGCCAGCACGTCAGGCCATTGGCGCAGCCAGGCATTGACGTGGCTCTTGATGATGGGGTGATCGGCCATGCCGGTCCATGCCTTGCCATGCACCACCAGCACGCAGCGTGAGCGACGGGCGATGGCATCGTCGATGAAGGACTCAAGCTCGATGCGGGCCTGCTCCAGCGTATAGCCGTGCAGGTCGAGGCCCGCCTCCCAGGCGATCTCGCCGCGCTTGAGACGCTGACGCTGGCGGTAGGGGAGATCGGGCACCGCGAAGTCGAGCAGCTGGCTGGGCGTGACCGGCTCGACCTGACCATCGGTGGTGCGCGATGGCGTGCCGAGCGTGTCGGTCGAGGCTTCACTGGCGGCAGCGCGGCGCG
This sequence comes from Cobetia sp. 29-18-1, assembly GCF_029846405.1. Taxonomy (NCBI): domain Bacteria; kingdom Pseudomonadati; phylum Pseudomonadota; class Gammaproteobacteria; order Oceanospirillales; family Halomonadaceae; genus Cobetia; species Cobetia sp. 29-18-1. The sequence continues at coordinate 32,752 of NZ_JARWKS010000011.1, read as the reverse complement.
CCGCCAGACGCGCCTGCTCTTCCTTGTCGACGGGCTTGCGGCCGGGGTCGGCGCGGTTGGTGGTGATCTTGCGTACGCCGGCCTGCTTGAGGGCGGCACGGAAGGCGTTGAAGTCGTCGCCGGTATCCGAGCTGTCGTCGTGGTTGGGTGGCATGGCCGGGCTCCGCGGGCAATAAAATGGCAAGTCGCGCAGTATAGCGCGGCTGTTGTCGCTGTCGAAGACAGGCAGTTGCCACTTTCGAAGACAGGCGGTTGTCGCTTGCGAAGACAAAAGCGGCAGGCGCGCCATCAAGGCATGCCAAGGGTCGCCGCCACGCCTCGTGAACGCTACAATGCCTGCGCGAGACGCCACCGACACCACACGACTGGCGGCGCTCGTTGTCCATCTGTCCGCTTACAGGAATCACCGTGTCCACATCTTCCGCGTCCGACCTGCGCCATCCTTCCAGTCTCAGTGAGCCGGACTCCCGTCTCGTCGAGGAGCTGGTGACCCTGCGCGACCTGATCCGCTGGGCGACCAGTGAGTTCCACGCGCATCGCCTGCACTTCGCCCATGGCACCGATTCTGCCTGGGACGAAGCGGTGGCGCTGGTGCTGGGTGCGCTGCATCTGCCATGGGACACGGACCCCGCCGTGATCGACGCGCGCCTTCTGACCATGGAGCGAGCGCGCATCGTGGCGCTGGTGCGTGAGCGCATCACCACCCGCAAGCCGCTGCCGTATCTGCTCGGCGAGGCCTTCTTCACCGGCGTGCCCTTCGATGTCGATGAGCGTGTGCTGATTCCGCGCTCGCCGATCGCCGAGCTGATCGAGAGCGGTTTCTCGGCCTGGTTCCCGGAACTGCCGCCGACTCGCGTGCTGGACATGTGCACCGGCTCCGGCTGCATCGGTATCGCCACCGCGCTGGTGATGCCGACCGCCGAGGTCGATCTGGTCGATATCAGCAGCGAGGCGCTGGAAGTCGCGCGTCGCAACATCGAACGCCACGACGTGGCAGGGCGTGTCATCGCGGTGCAGTCGGACCTCTTCGCGGGCGTGGCGGGCAAGCGCTATGACCTGATCGTCTCCAATCCGCCCTACGTGGATACCTTCGATCTCTCCAACATGCCGCAGGAATTCGGCCATGAGCCGGCGCTGGCGCTGGGCGCCGGTGACGACGGCCTGGATATCGTGCGCCGTATCCTGCGCGAGGCGCGTGACTACCTGACCGACGACGGCGTCTTGATCGTCGAGGTCGGCAACTCCGAGCGCCACCTGATGGAAGCCTTCCCGGAAGTGCCCTTCATGTGGCTGGAGTTCGAGCGCGGCGGCAACGGCGTCTTCGCCATCGATGCCCAGACGCTGGAAGTCTGCGCGCCCGAATTCGCTTGAGCTGGCGGGCGCCTGACCCGGCGGATTTCGCTTGAGCTGGCGGGTGCCTGAGCTGGCGGGATTCGACAGAAGCACGGGCGCAGGCCGCCAGGCGCTGCAACGCTTACGACAACTATTATCAGAACGCCGTCGGCCATGACCGGCGGCATCGCCTGAGGACCCCCTGAATGTCCGGAAATACCTTCGGCAAGCTGTTCACCGTCACCACCTTCGGCGAAAGCCACGGCCCGGCACTGGGCGCCATCATCGATGGTTGCCCGCCGGGCATCGAGATCAGCGAAGCGGATCTGCAGATCGATCTGGACCGCCGCCGTCCCGGCACCTCGCGCCACACCACCCAGCGTCGCGAGCCGGACCAGGTGCGCATTCTCTCGGGCGTGTTCGAGGGCCGCACCACCGGCACGGCCATCGGCCTGATGATCGAGAACACCGATCAGCGCTCCAAGGACTACGGCAAGATCAAGGACCAGTTCCGCCCGGCCCACGCCGACTACACCTATCACCACAAGTACGGTGAGCGTGACTACCGTGGCGGCGGCCGCAGTTCGGCCCGTGAGACCGCGATGCGTGTCGCCGCCGGTGCCATCGCCAAGAAGTATCTGGCGGGCCTGGGCGTGCAGGTGCGTGGCTACCTGTCCCAGCTCGGTCCCATCGAGCTTGAGGTCAAGGACTGGTCGCTGGTCGACACCAACCCGTTCTTCTGTGGCGATGCCGACCGCCTCGAGGAGCTGGAGCAGTACATGGACGCCCTGCGCAAGGAAGGCGATTCCGTGGGGGCCAAGGTCACCGTCGAGGCGACTGGCGTGCCGGTCGGCCTGGGTGAGCCGATCTTCGATCGCATCGATGCCGAACTCGCGCATGGCCTGATGAGCATCAATGCCGTCAAGGGCGTCGAGATCGGTGACGGTTTCGCCGTGGTCAGCCAGAAGGGCACCGAGCACCGTGACGAGATGACGCCGGAAGGCTTCCTCTCCAATCATGCCGGCGGCATTCTGGGCGGCATCACCAGCGGCCAGACCATCCGTGCCAGCATCGCCCTCAAGCCGACCTCCAGCCTGCGATTGCTGGGTCGCAGCATCGATGTCAACGGCGAGGCGGTCGAGGTGATCACCACCGGCCGTCATGATCCGTGTGTCGGTATCCGCGCCACGCCGATCGCCGAGGCGATGGTCGCGCTGACGCTGATGGACCACCTGCTGCGCCATCGCGGTCAGAACGCCGACGTCAAGGTCGACACGCCGGTACTGCGCGAGGTGTAAGCCGCTTGCGGCGTTGCTGAATTTGTAAAAAAGACACGCCCCAGCCATGGAGTGATGCCCAGCATCCTTCGTGGCTGGGGCGTCTTGCGTTGTGGGCTGGCTTGCGGAAAGTAAATAAGAAAAGACGTAAGTAGCAGGCTGCCCCCGTGTCATTCTCGCTGCTAGACTCGAATGGCATGCATGCCAGCGGACTCGCGCACCACGCCGTGCGCGGGCAGACAACACAAGGAATCTGCCATGAAGATCAATGTCGAATTCGACCTCACGCCGCAGGAATTTCGCCAGGCGATGGGCCTGCCGGACGTGGAAGCCTTCCAGCAGGAATTGATGGAGCGCTTTCGTCGCCAGATGGAGGCGGGTGTTGAAGGCTACGACCCCATGAGTCTGCTCAAGCCATTGATGGCACCGGGCGCGGGCACGCCGTTTGCCAAGTTCATGCCGCCAGGCATGGCCGAGGGGATGATGGGCGGCGCGTCTGGCGCTGGCAATGCCGGGCAGGGCGCAGCGGGCGGCATGCCCGGCGACATGGGCGAGAGCATGGCCCAGGGCATGGCCGCCTTCAATCAGTACCAGAAGATGATGCTGGATACCCTGCAGCAGTTCGGTCAGGGCGGCGCGGAAGGCAAGGAGGCTGACAAGCCGGAGTCTGCCTCGCGCAGGAGTTCGGGGCCCAGTGGTGATCAAGGCGCGGATCTGAAGGCAGAGCAAAGCGCCAACCGGGCAGACGATGCGAAACCGGCCTCCGCGGCCAGTGCGCGCTCACGCGCCAAGCGCAGTTGATGACCGGCAGGCGCGAAGAACGCTACTGGCTGACAGCGATGTGAGGCATGCCCGGCCAATCCCATGACAGAAAATGTCCTTTGACAGTTTTCTGTCATGGGATTGCAACCACCTGAGGAGCAGACTAGTCTTTGTGCAGTGCAGCATATTGCTGTGCTCCACAGGTGGCGCAGAGACTTCTGCGCGCTGTCCCGGTACGGAATCCATGGGAGGAACCGTCATGCAGCAGGATCAGATGTTCAACGCCTTTGCCGAGCAAGCCCGCAGCTTCTACCAGCCGATGCGCAAGCTCAACACTCTGATGCTCGACCATATGGGCAAGATTGCCGATTATCAGATGGACGCCGCCAAGCGCTATACCGAGACTGGTCTTGAGCGTGCGCGTGCTGCCACTGAAATCAAGGGTATGGAAGAGTTCAGCGAGTTCAGCAACCGCCAGCTGGAAGTGGCGACCGAGCTGTCTCAGCAGATGATGGATGATTCCCTGAAGCTGGCCGAGATGGGCAACGAAATGCGCGCCCAGCTCGAACAGGCCTACTCTGACGCTGGCAAGGAAGCCACCGACAAGGCGTCCGCTGCCACAGAGAAAGCCGCTTCAGCAGCAGAGGACAAGGCATCCTCCGCTGCCAGCAGCAAGCCGGCTGCCGCGACAAGCCGCGCCAAGCAGAACTAAGGTATACCCCGAAAAGGCTGGCGCTTGCGCCAGCCTTTTTTTTGCCGTTTTCAGGCATTGCCCCTGCCGTGCTGGAAGGCGCATGCTGGAGATGAGCACGCTGGCACACAGGCTGTTTTGCTCTCGTATTTGCCGCGCGCGAATCCGACGGAAAGCAGACCTGCAGGAGGCAGACCATTCCAACTGACAGCGCATTTTAGCTGACAGCGCACTTTGCTTGCCTTGGCATGCTCGCCTGCAGCACCCTGAAATCAGCCATGAAACGGTCTTCAACCCGTCTTGTGAAACGGTCTTCAAAAACAGTCTGAAAAGCAGTGTCCGTCGCCAGTGAAGGCGCCCGTCTCATGAGAGACGGCATGGCACTGCTCAGTGGTCAGGAAGGATTCGATTCGATGAAATCGTGCCGCCGGCAGACGTTCGGCAGCCAAGCTTCGATAGCCAATGACGTGATGGTCAATGACAAGGAGGAAGGGCGATATGGACTCAGCCCAGCAGCAGGCGTTCTCGCAGACATTCTCTCAGGCCTTTACCAGTCTGTTCCCCGACGGTGCTGAAGGCACGGAGTGGGCCAGCGTGATGCAGCAGGCCAGTGCCCAGTATCAAGCCTTGATGAGTGACATGCTGGAGCGCCTATGGCCCAGCGCTGCCGCTTCCACCATCTATGACGAGATGGGTCGTTGCTTCCAGGCGGGGGCCGAGGCCCTGGCACGTGACCCGCAACTGTTGATGTCGACCCAGACTCGCCTCTTCCAGGACCAGATGGCCCTGTTGCAGGGCACGTTGCGCGAGCTGAATGGCGAGAGCGTCGAGCCGGTGATCACGCCCGCGCGCTCTGACCGTCGCTTCCGCGATGAGGCCTGGCAGAGCGAGCCCTATTACCACTTCCTCGTGCAGCAATACCTGCTGTTCTCGCGCGCCGTGGACGACATGCTGGCCGGCATTCAAGGCCTGCCGGAGAGCCAGAAGCGCAATCTCGAGTTCTACGCACGCCAGTACGTCAGCGCCTTCTCGCCCTCCAACTTCGCCTCCACCAACCCGGAAGTGCAGCGCGTGACCCGCGAGACCGGCGGCCAGAACCTGCTCGACGGTCTGAAGCGTCTGCGCGATGACCTGGCCAACTCCGCCGAAGGCATCAATGTCGCGATGACCGACACCGAAGCCTTCCGTCTCGGCGACAACATCGCCGTCACGCCGGGTGACGTGGTCTTCGAGAATGAGCTGATCCAGCTGATCCAGTATCGTCCGGCTACCGAGAAGGCCTTCAGCACCCCGTTGCTGGTCGTGCCGCCGTGGATCAACAAGTACTACATTCTCGATCTGCGTCAGGACAATTCGATGATGCGCTGGCTGGTGGAGCAGGGGCACACCGTGTTCCTGATCTCCTGGCGCAATCCGGGGCCCGAGCAGAGTGATCTCACCTGGGCCGATTACATGCAGATGGGCCCGCTGGCCGCGATGGATGCCATCGAGCAGGCCACCGGCGAGAAGCAGGTCAACATCCTGTCCTACTGCATCGGCGGCACGCTGACGGCCAGCACCATGGCCTATCTGGCGGCCGAGAAGCAGTCCGACCGCGTGCGCTCGGTCAGCTACATGGCCACGCTGCAGGACTTCTCCGATCCCGGTGAGATCGGTGTCTTCCTCAACGAGCCGGTGCTGCAGGGCCTCGAGAAGCAGATGGCGCAGGACGGCTATCTGGATGGCCGCGTGATGGCGTTCTCCTTCAATCTGCTGCGCGAGAATGACCTGTTCTGGTCGTTCTACGTCTCCAACTATCTCAAGGGCGAAGCGCCGACCGCGTTCGACCTGCTGTACTGGAACACCGACGGCACCAACCTGCCGGCCGGTACCCATGCCTGGTACTTGCGTCACATGTATCTGGAAAACCGCCTGGTGCAGCCCGGCGGCATCGAGCTGGACGGCGTGCCGATCGATCTCTCACAGATCGAGACACCGAGCTATTGGGTCTCCGCGCGCGAGGACCACATCGCCAAGTGGCAGACCACCTACAACGGTACCCAGCTGCCCAAGGCCTCCATCAAGCGCTTCGTGCTCGGTGGCTCTGGTCATATCGCGGGTATCGTCAATCCGCCGCACAAGAACAAGTACGGCTACGCCACCAATGACAGCCTGCCGGCAACGCCGGATGAATGGCTCGAGGGCACCGAGCAGCACGAAGGCTCCTGGTGGAATGACTGGCAGGCGTGGATGACCGGCAATGGCTTCGTGGAGCCGGAACCGGAAGTCTCTGCGCGCACGCCGGGTGAGGGCAAGCTCGACGTGATCGAAGCGGCGCCGGGGCGTTATGCGCGCCAGACCATTCCGGAAGTGCTGGGGCAGAGCGTGCCGGAAGAGATCACCAGCGTGGCGGATGCGCAGCTCAAGGCCGTGCGTGATGTGCAGCAGACGGTCGAGAAGAGCGTGAATGAAGCGCTCAAGCAGGTGACGCTGCCGCTGGAAGAGGCCATGACCGCGATGACCGAAGCCGTCACCGGCAAGGCCGCCAATGATGCCGGCGACACGGCGGGCAACAGCTCATCCAGCGCCTCCAGGGCGCAAGGTGCGAGCACCAGGCCTGCCGCTTCCAAGGCCGCATCAGCCGCTGGGTCGCCAGCCGCTGAGTCGGCTACGCCGGCAAGCAAGCCCGCCGCGCGCAAGCGTGCTGCACCCAAGAGCACAGCTGCCAAGAGCACAGCTGCCAAGAGCACAGCTGCCAAGAGCGCAACGACCACCAGCAGCACGGCCAGCGACAGCACTACCAAACAGAGCACGGCAAAACCGAGCGCTGCGAGCACGGCTGCCAGCAGCACCGGTAGCTCAGCGACCAAGACCACCACGGCGAGAAAGGCCTCCACGCCACGCAAGACGGCTGCCAGCAAGACGGCCACCGCCAACAAGACAACGGCGGCCAAGACGACTGCGAGCACGTCAGCCTCTGACAGCAAGCCGTCTGCATCCGGCACCTCGAGCAGCAGCACTTCTTCCACGGCTTCGGGTTCCAGCGCGGCAGGCTCCAGCGCTACGAAGCCCGCGACGACGCGCAAGAGCACTGCCAGCAAGACTACGGCGAGCAAGAGCACCGCCAGCTCGACGGGAAGCGCGAGCACTGCCAAGACGGCTAGCAGCACCGGGGCTTCCAGTCAGGGGGCTTCCCGCTCGAACACTTCAAGTTCTGGTGCTTCCACTACCACCGCCAAGAGCGACACCGGCAGCGAAGCGCCCAAGCCGCGCCGTGGCCGCTCCTCCAACGCCAGCAAGGCCGCCTCCGCCAAGGCAGCGGAAGAGGCGAAGAAGGACGATGTCAAGCCTGCGGCAAGCAAGACGGATGGCGCGTCTGGCAATGCCAAGGATAGCGACAAGAGTTGATCCGCGGCGCCACAAGCAGTGAGTCAGAACCGCAACGCCAGCCCTTCGGGGCTGGCGTTGTGCGTTCAGGCTGTATTTCCATGCGGGACTTTCGAGTGCGCTAGAGGTTTCTCGACGCCGCATCCCTTGCGCCTTCCAGCAGTTCGATCATCGCGCTGGCGGCGTTCGAGAGGGTGCGGTTGTTGTGATAGAGGTAGCCGAGCTGGCGTTCGATGGGGCGGTGGTCGATGGGCAGGATCTCGATCTCGTCGTCGATCATGCTTTCCGGCAGGACGCTCCAGCCCAGACCGATGGCGACCATCATCTTGAGGGTCTCGAGGTAGTTGGTGGACATCGAGACTTCCACCGAGAGGCCGTCACGCGCGAAGGTGTCGATGACGATGCCACGCGTAAAGGTCAGGTGGCCCGGCAGCACGGCGTCGTGCTGTGAGAGGGCGGCCAGCGGCAACGCTTTGTGACCTGCCAGCGGGTGATCACGTCCGCACACGAAGCGCATCTCATCCAGCCACACCGGCACTACCGTCAGATTGGGATCGCGATGCGGTGCCAGGGTGACGACGGCCAGTTCCAGCTCCCCATCCAGTACGCCCTGATAGGCCTGTTCCGAATCCAGAAAGCGCATGTCCATGCGCACCTCGGGGTGGGCCATGGTGAAGGCCTTGAGCAGCGGCGGCAGCCGGTGCAGGCCCACATGGTGGCTGGTGGCCATCGTCAGGCTGCCTTTTACCTCGCCGGACAGATTGCGCAGCGCACGCCGGGTGTCGTCGTGCATCACCAGGATGGCGCGGGCACGGGGCAGCAGGATATTGCCGGCCTCGGTCAGCGAGACACGCCGTCCGATGCGATCGAACAGCCGTGCGCCATGCAGTTGCTCCAGCTGGGCGATGCGCTTGGAAACGGCCGGCTGGGTGAGGTGCAGCTGCTCGGCGGCAAGCGAGAAGGAGGCGGTTTCGGCGACGGCGACGAAGGCCTGCAGAGAGGGTGTGTCCATGTGGGGCAGCTATCCTGTCATGAGGGCATTCAGAGAGACATTCAGGGGAGCGTCAAGCGGGGCGATCGATGCCGGCGCAGGCGGATGCACTCCTGATCAAGACCTGATGAGTAATGGTATTCCTTTTGGGAATCCAAAGCATGAAAAACATGAATTGCTTTTATTCATTGTCGCCGAGTACTCTTGATGGCACAGGACGCGGCGGCGATGCTGGAGCCTGCAAGCAAGTGGTCACTATCCACGGGCTCGCACGACCGCCCCGCCATCAACACTGGACGACACACCCTCATCAAGGGGCCGTTACGAGCCCCGAGGCAGCAAGCGCGCTCTTACCGTAAGGCGCCACGAGGAGACACGACATGGCTAGCCAGACCCTTTATGACAAGTTGTGGGATCAGCACCTGGTCAAGCAACGCGAAGACGGTACTGCACTCATCTACATCGACCGTCACCTGCTGCACGAAGTCACGTCGCCGCAGGCATTCGAAGGGCTGCGTCTGGCCGGTCGCAAGCCGTGGCGTCTGGATGCCAACCTGGCAACGCCGGACCACAACGTGCCGACGTCTCTCAAGGAGCGTGCTGCGGGTATCGCGGGCATCGAGGACGAGACCTCACGCATCCAGGTGCAGACCCTCGACGACAACTGCAACAGCTTCAACATCGAGCAGTTCACCATCAATGATGCGCGTCAGGGCATCGTGCACGTGGTCGGGCCGGAGCAGGGCGCGACTCTGCCGGGCATGACCGTGGTGTGTGGCGATTCCCACACCGCGACCCACGGTGCCTTCGCGGCACTGGCCCACGGGATCGGCACCTCCGAGGTCGAGCACGTGCTCGCCACCCAGTGCCTGATCCAGCGCAAGATGAAGAACATGCTGGTGCGCGTCGATGGTCGTCTCGGCACTGGCGTCACCGCCAAGGATGTCGTGCTCGCCATCATCGGTGAGATCGGTACCGCCGGCGGTACCGGCTACGCCATCGAATTCGGCGGCTCTGCCATCCAGGACATCTCCATGGAAGGCCGCATGACCATCTGCAACATGGCGATCGAAGCCGGTGCGCGGGTCGGTCTGGTCGGTGTCGATGACATCACCATCGACTATCTCTACGAGCGCCCCTATGCGCCGAACGCCCAGCAGTGGGAAGCGGCCGTCGCCGACTGGCGCAATCTGGTCTCCGATGCGGACGCCGAATTCGACAAGGTCGTGGTGCTCAAGGCCGAAGACATCGCGCCGCAGGTCACCTGGGGCACCAGTCCGGAGCAGGTTACCAGCGTCAATGGCGTGGTGCCGGACCCGGCTGCGGCCAGCGATGACACCGAAGCGCGTGGCATCACCCGTGCGCTCGAGTACATGGGCCTCAGCGCTCAGCAGAAGATCACCGACATCAAGCTGGACCGCGTGTTCATCGGTTCCTGCACCAACTCGCGTATCGAGGATTTGCGTGAAGCGGCGCGCGTGGCCGAAGGCCGCACGGTCGCCAAGAGCCTCAAGCAGGCGATGGTGGTGCCGGGCTCTGGCCTGGTGAAGGCGCAGGCGGAAGCGGAAGGGCTGCACGAGATCTTCCTCGCGGCGGGCTTTGAATGGCGTGAGCCGGGCTGCTCCATGTGTCTGGCGATGAACGCCGACAAGCTGGGCGCCGGTGAGCATTGCGCGTCCACCTCCAACCGCAACTTCGAAGGCCGTCAGGGCTTCGGTGGGCGTACGCACCTCGTCAGCCCGGCCATGGCCGCCGCTGCCGCGATTGCGGGTCACTTCGTTGATGTTCGTGACTTTGCCCCCATCCCTACCAACAACACTCAAGTCGCCTGAGGAGGCCCGACATGGAAAAGTTCATTCGCCAGCAGGGCCTCGTGGCACCGCTTGATCGCGCCAACGTCGATACTGACCTGATCATCCCGAAGCAGTTTCTGAAGTCGATCAAGCGCACCGGCTTCGGGCCGAACCTCTTCGATGAGCTGCGTTATCTCGATGAGGGCTATATCGGTCAGGACATCAGCAAGCGTCAGCTGAATCCGGATTTCGTGCTCAACCAGCCGCGTTACGCGGGTGCCAGCGTATTGCTGGCGCGTCGCAACTTCGGTTGTGGTTCCTCGCGTGAACACGCGCCCTGGGCACTGACCGACTTCGGCTTCCGCGTGGTCATCGCGCCGAGCTTCGCCGATATCTTCTACAACAACTCGTTCAAGAACGGCCTGTTGTTGATTACCCTCGACGAGGACACGGTGGACCGTCTGTTCAAGGAAGCCGAGGCGGTGGAAGGGTATCGTCTGGATATCGACCTCGAGGCACAGGCGGTCATCACGCCGTCCGGTGAGTCGATTCCCTTCGAGGTCGACAGCTTCCGCAAGCATTGCCTGATGGAAGGCCTGGACGATATCGGTCTGACCCTCAAGGACCAGGACGCCATCGACAGCTTCGAGAAGCGCCATCGCACCGAGCGTCCGTGGCTGTTCCGCGACGGCAAGATGGCCTGATCTGGCCAGCGTCGCGTCAGTCAACGCCTGACATCGCAACATATTCGTCATGGCTCGCCGTCCAGAATGGCGGCGAGCCCAGTCTCAGCACCGACGGTGAACCGTCGGTCTCGCCGGAAGACTTCCGGCCCAAGGAGAGTTCCAGATGAGCCGCAATATCCTGATTCTGCCCGGTGATGGCATTGGCCCGGAAATCACTGCCGAAGCCGTGAAGATCCTTGAAGCCGCCCGCAGCGAAGGTCTGGACATCACGCTGAGCGAAGGCAAGGTCGGTGGTGCAGGGTATGACGCGGCCGGTCACCCGCTGCCGGCGGAAACGCTGGGGGCGGCCAAGGCGGCGGACGCCATTCTGCTCGGCGCAGTCGGCGGCCCGCAGTGGGACAAGCTCGAAGACATCTCGCTGCGTCCGGAACGCGGCCTGCTGGGGCTGCGCAAGGAGCTCGAGCTGTTCGCCAATCTGCGTCCGGCGATTCTCTACCCGCAGCTGGCCGAGGCCTCCAGCCTCAAGCCGGAAGTGGTGTCCGGGCTGGACATCATGATCGTGCGTGAGCTGACCGGCGGCATCTACTTCGGTCAGCCGCGTGGCATCGAGACGCGTGATGGTCAGCAGGTTGGTTACAACACCTACGTCTACTCCGAGTCCGAGATCGAGCGTATCGGTCGCACCGCCTTCGAGATGGCGCAGAAGCGCAACAAGAAGCTGTGCAGCGTCGACAAGGCCAACGTGCTGGAAGTCACCATGCTGTGGCGTGACGTGATGGAGCGCATCTCCGCCGACTACCCGGATGTCGAGCTGTCGCACATGTACGTCGACAACGCCGCCATGCAGCTGGTGCGTGCTCCGAAGCAGTTCGACGTGGTGGTCACCGGCAACATGTTCGGCGACATCCTGTCGGATGAGGCCGCCATGTTGACCGGCTCCATCGGCATGCTGCCGTCCGCCTCGCTGAATGCGGGTGGTCAGGGCATGTACGAGCCGTGCCACGGCAGCGCGCCGGACATCGCGGGTCAGGGCATCGCCAACCCGCTGGCGACCATCCTGTCGGTGGCCATGATGCTGCGCTACTCGCTCAACGAAGCCGCCTGGGCCGAGCGCATCGAGAAGGCGGTCGGCGTGGTGCTGGATGAAGGTCTGCGCACTGCCGATATCGCCTACGCCGGGACGCGCAAGGTCTCCACCTCCGAGATGGGCGATGCCGTGCTGGCCGCCTTCAAGGCCCAGGCGTAAGGCAAGACCCGCGTGAACGCCGCAAGCCAGCGGCGTTCACGCGATGATCATGGGGGAGCTCGGCGTGCGTCGCCGGGTTCTCATGTCAGGACCTGCGGCTGGAGCGTTGGGCAAGGCTCGCCTCGTGTGAGTTGCCTGTGCTCGCTGCGGGTCATTCCTGTGTCGGGAGCGGTGGTGTCTTCCATGCTCCCGGCCGTGCATGAACAAGGAGAACAAGCATGTTGAAAGTCGGATTTGTCGGTTGGCGTGGCATGGTCGGTTCCGTGCTGATGCAACGCATGCGTGATGACAACGATTTCGCCGGTATCGAGCCGGTATTCTTCTCCACCTCCCAGGTCGGTCAGGCCGGTCCTGACGTGGGCACGCCGGTGCCGGCGCTCAAGGATGCCAATGACATCAATGAGCTGAAGGCGCTGGATGTCATCGTCACCTGTCAGGGTGGCGACTACACCAAGCAGGTGTTCGGCCCGCTGCGTGAAGCCGGCTGGAAGGGTGACTGGATCGATGCGGCCTCCACCCTGCGCATGGACAAGGACGCCGTGCTGGTGCTGGACCCGGTCAACCGTCACGTGATCGACCAGAAGATCGGCGCCGGTGCCAACACCTTCGTCGGCGGCAACTGCACCGTCAGCCTGATGCTGATGGGCCTGGGCGGCCTGTTCGAGGCCGGCATGGTCGAGTGGATGACCTCCATGAGCTACCAGGCGGCGTCCGGCAGCGGTGCGCGCCACATGCGTGAGCTGCTGACCCAGATGGGCCAGCTCAATGGCAGCGTGGCCTCCGAGCTTGCGGACCCGGCCAGCGCCATCCTCGACATCGACCGCAAGGTGACCGCCACCATGCGCGGCGATGACTTCGCGACCCAGCAGTTCGGTGCGCCGCTGGCCGGCTCACTGCTGCCGTGGATCGATTCCGCGATGGAATCCGGTCAGACCCGCGAGGAGTGGAAGGCCGGTGTCGAGGCCAACAAGATTCTCGACAGCCAGGGCAACCCGATCATGATCGATGGGCTGTGCGTGCGTATCGGTGCGATGCGTTCCCACTCCCAGGCCTTCACCGTCAAGCTCAAGCAGGACGTGCCGCTGGACGAGATCGAAGACCGTCTGGCCAAGCACAATGACTGGGTCAAGGTCGTCGCCAATACCAAGGAAGACAGCCTCAAACATCTGACGCCGGCCGCTGCTACCGGCACCCTGACCGTACCGGTCGGCCGTCTGCGCAAGCTGGAGATGGGGGGCGAATACCTGTCCGCCTTCAGTGTCGGTGACCAGCTGCTGTGGGGGGCCGCGGAGCCGCTCAAGCGCATGCTGACCATCCTGCGTGAACATCGCGCGGCCTGATCGCACTGTGTAGCAGCATGTCGTCGGGTTCATTGCGAGCCTGACCTGAAAGCGCCCTCGGCTCTCTGGAGTCGAGGGCGCTTCTCTTTTGCACGTTACGTCTTGGAAGGTCGGTGATTTCAGGTAAGAGATAGGTCACTGATGTCACGGCGAGTACCAGATATCTCAGTCTTTCCTGCGCATTTTTTGCGATTTTGACTGGCGCTTTTGATGCATGATGGCGGGGAGGTGTTTTTTACGGGTATCGTAAAGGGGATATCGTCGAGCTGGTCACTCGCGATATGACGCCTCTGCGGCCTTTATCGATCGTGGGCCGTCACTCTATCGTTGAAACTTTTTCCACTTTGCCAATGGCTTCCCGCACTCTTGGGACGGACTCTCTGGTATCTTGTGTAAGTATACGTAACATAATGCGCAGGCCGGGCAATGATTCGGCCGCATACGAAGGGACACTCAATGGGACGCAAGCTTCCTCTCGCACTGGCGGTGTCGTTCGCCGTCTACAGTGCTCAGGCCTTGGCAGTCGGCATGGAATCGCCGCGGTTGCGCTCGAATCTGAATCAGCCACTGGACGCGCGCATCGGCCTCACGGATACCTCGGGCCTCGATGCCAGCCTCATCAAGGCCGGCGTTGCCGATTCTGCCGCCTTTACGCGAGCGGGCGTCGATCGCAGCTATGTCAGCGATGACATCAAGGTTGCCGTCAAGCAGCAGGGTGGGCGCTACTACCTCCAGCTGTCCACCAATGGCGCGGTACGTGAGCCCTATGTGGACCTGCTGCTGGATGTCGAATGGCCCAATGGCAAGCTGCAGCGTCAGGTGACCCTGTTGTTCGATCCGGCGGGTTATTCGAGTCAGCCGTCATTGGTGACACCTGCCGGCGCTCGCTCGCGGCCGCTGGCCACCAACGATTCCTCGCCGACGCGTTCCGTGGTGTTCCGCGACAATGCCCAGCCCAGCCAGGCTGCCTCGCGCAGTGCGTCATCCAGCACGCCGCCGTCCAGCATCAAGGTGCGCAACGGTGATTCGCTGTGGACGATCGCGCGTCGCGTGCGTCCGGATGCCAGTGTCAGCATCCGTCAGGCCATGCTGGCGATCCAGGAAGCCAACCCCAGGGCCTTCCCGGGCGGCAACATCAACAAGCTGCGTGCGGGAGTGGTGCTGAGCGTGCCGGACCGCAGCACCATGTTGGGACGTTCGCGTACCGAGGCCGACAAGGAAGTGCGTCAGCAGTATCAGCAGTGGGTCGCGGGCGCGCAGGGCAAGACCGTGCCGGCTCCGGCCAGCAAGAAAACCGCCGCGGCCAGCACGTCGAATGAGCCTTCCGCCAGTGCTGCACCTGCGGCCACGGCCGCGCCGAGCGGACCCGCCAGCGCGGGTGCCGATGGCAAGCCGCGTCTGACGCTGCTGGATGAAGACGGCAGCAAGCCCAAGGCGGCGGCAGCCAGTGGTCAGATCTCCGCGGGTAGTCAGCAGGCGATCGATGAACTGTCCGATCGCCTCGAGTCGCTGGAAGACCAGCTGCTGACCAATCAGCAACGCCTCGATCAGCTGGAGCAGGAGCGTGATGACCTGCGCAGCGAAGTGGCCTCCCTACGCAATGAAGTCGGTGAGCTGCGAGCGTCGCTGGCAGAGCGTACCGAACAGCTCGAGACGGCCAAGGTGTTGCTCGCCAAACAGAATCGTCTGCTCGTCAACAGCGGCATCTCGCCGTTGGCGTTGCCGGAAAGCCTGATCGCCGCCGGGGTGGACCTCGGTCAGCCGCGCGACGGCGAGGGCAACCTGGTGTTGCCCAAGCAGCCGTGGCCCCAGGCGACCTGGCAGTGGGTGCAGGACAACCTGGCCATCGTCGGCGGGGCGGCCGGGGCATTGCTGCTTCTGTTGCTGCTGTTGTTGCGTCGCCGCTCCGGTTCCGGGGGCGATGAGAACATGAGCTTTGCCGATGCGGTCCGCGGCAATGAAGAGCCCGACCAGGACAAGCCACGCGTCTTCCCGGATACCTTTGCGGCCTCGACTGCCGCTGCTGCCGCGGGTCACAAGTCATCCGCGTCTGAAGATGCCAACGTGGCGGCGCGCCGGGGTTCCGGTAGTCTCGAGCCGCTCTCCCAGCCGGAAGCGGCTGCGATCAGCGAGGCGGACATCTTCATCGCCTACGGCCGCTTCGATCAGGCCCAGGCCCTGCTGGAGGCCGGTCTGGTGGAAGATCCCGCACGCCAGGACCTGCGCCTCAAGCTGATGGGAGTCCATGGCGAGCTTGGCAATGCCGAAGCCCTGCATCATGAAGGTGAGCAGGTGCTGGCGGCCGGCAATGAGGAAGAGCGTTTCGAGGCCCAGGCGCTGCTGGATCGCTACAGCGTCTCAAGCAGTGCGCTGCGTGCTGTCGCAGGTGGCGGCGCGAGTCAGGTGGGGCGCAAGGTCTCCTATCTGTCGGGGGTAGCAAGTCAGCAGGCGGCAGCGCCTCGCGCGCCGCTTGAAGGTCATGACAAGGCCGATGATGCGGCTCGCGGCCCGGCAGATGCATCCGCCACGGGCTCTGACGCCCCCCTTGATGACCCGGAAGATGCTAGCGCGCTGTCTGACAGCGAATCGCATGCCGGTGACGGCGTGAGCGAACCGCTGGTCGAGCATGCTCCCGATCAAGGCGTCGCGTTCGAGCCGGGCCTCAAGGGCGAGGACCTCGAGAAGGCGCCCGTGCGTGAGAGCCACTTCAACAGCGACAACGTGATCGATTACCAGGCGCCGGAATTGACACTGGGGGAAGCTGGTCACGCCGATGACGAGAAGGGCACTGATGCCGCGGCATCCAAGGCGGCGGATAGCGCGCTCAAGGGCGAGTCCGTCGAGTTCACCTCGCTGCGTGAAGAGCTGGATGACAACGCCGCGCTCGAGAGTGGTGCCGCGAGTGAGAAGAACGGCGCTGCAAGTGAGAGCAGTGGCGCAAGTGAAGGCAGCGCTGCGAGCCAGAAGCCGTATCAGGCGTCCAGCAGGCCGTCAGCCGCAGTCGATGGCATGGACGAGTTGCCGTCACTGGATAGCATGACGCTGGAAGAGGTGGACGTGCCGCGGCGTGATATCTCGGAATTCGAGGTCGAGGAAGTGGCGTTCGAGTCTGGGGATCAGGATAATGCCTATCCCTCTGTCGAGTCGGCAGGGTTTGGGGCTGGCGCCCAGGATACCGTGGCATTCCAACAGCTCGAGGAAGCCCGTCAGTTGTTGGTGGATGGCGATGATGATCAGGCGGCTGCGCTGCTTGAGCCGCTCGCTACTGCCAGTGATGACATGGTCCGTGAAGAGGCGCTGGCGTTGATGGAGCGCTTTGGTCTGACCTGATGCCCTTTTTTACACCGTTGGATGATAACGAGAAACGCCCGGGGCGCATTGCTCTGGGCGTTGAATATGATGGCACCCGCTATTGTGGCTGGCAGCGTCTGAGCCACGCCCCCTCCGTGCAGGAAGCGCTCGAGAAGGCCTTGTCCAAGGTCGCCTCCACGCCGATTACCGTGCATTGCAGTGGCCGCACCGATTCCGGTGTGCATGCCGTGCGTCAGGTCGTGCATTTCGATACCCCCGTGGGCCGCAGTCGCAAGGCCTGGCGCATGGGCGGTAACGTCAACCTTCCCCCCGATATCGGGATTCATTGGGCCGTGCCGGTGCCCGATGATTTCCACGCGCGTTTCAGCGCCATCGCCCGTCGCTATCGCTACATGATCATCAACCAGCCGTTTCGGCCGGTGATGGAGCGCAACAATGTCACCTGGTGTCGCGAGCCGCTCAATGTCGCCGACATGCAGGCCGCGGCGGCGCATCTGGTGGGCGAGCTGGATTTCTCGGCGTTCCGCGCCGCAGGCTGTCAGTCGCGCTCGCCGCGCCGCCACGTGCACTTCATTGAAGTCAGTCGCCATGGCCATATCGTCATGATCGATATCCAGGCCAATGCCTTCCTGCATCACATGGTGCGCAATATCGCGGGCACCTTGATGGCCATCGGGCGTGGCGAGAAGCCTGTCGAGTGGATCGTCGAGCTGATGCGCGGAGGGGATCGCACGCGCTCGAGCGCGACGGCAGCGGCGACAGGGCTTCACTTCGTCGATGTCATCTATCCGCCGCGCTATGCGCTGCCCAAGGAACCCCTGGGCCCTGGTCTGGTCGCACATCTTGGCGAGTGGACGGGCGAGCGCCCGTTGCCGGACTGCCCGATGGTGCGCTCACGCATGGCGCGTGCCGAGGCCGAGGGTGCCGAAGAGGCGCGCGCGGCGGGCAAGCTCAGTGAGCAGGAGGCCATCCGGCTGGCCAACGTGGCCCGTGAAGCCGAGCGCCTCAGTCGCGAGCATGAACAAGCGATTCCTGCGCCAGGCGTTCCTGCGGCAGGCGATCCTGCGCCAGGCGACCCTGCGGCAGGCGACCCTGCGGCAGGCGCCGAGGATGACACGCTGACGGCTGCCACCCAGAATGAATCCTCACGTTGAACGGAGTGATCCCATGACCGAGATGAGCGCTCGAGCGAGCCAGCGTACCCGGGTCAAGATCTGTGGCTTGACGCGAGAGCAGGATATCCGCGACGCCGTGGCAGCAGGGGCCGATGCGCTGGGCTTCGTGCTGTGGCCGGGCAGCAAGCGTGCGGTCGATGTGGCGCGGCTGGCCGAGCTTGCCGCGTGCGTGCCGGCCTTCGTGACGCGGGTCGGCCTGTTCGTGGATGCCAGCGCCGAAGAGATTGCCGCGGCGGCGTCACATCTCGATCTGCTCCAGTTGCATGGCAATGAGACGCCGGAGCAGTGCCGGGCGGCTGGGCGGCCCTATATCAAGGCGTTGCGCATGCGTGACGGGATCGATCTCGCCGCGCAGGCGGCGCGCTACCATGACGCGCGTGGCTTGCTGCTGGATGCCTATCGTCCCGGCGTGCCCGGTGGCACCGGCGAGACCTTCGACTGGTCGCGCATCCCGGCCGATCTGCCGCTGCCGGTCATCCTGGCCGGGGGTCTCGAGTCAGGCAATGTCGCCGCGGCGGTGGCGCAGGTCGCCCCTTACGCGGTCGATGTCTCCGGCGGTGTGGAAGCCGCGCCCGGCGAGAAGAGTGCCGAGCGCATGCAGGCATTCTGTCAGGCAGTCCGCCATCAGCGCTGATTTGCCGGCACGCGTTGTGGCCCTTGCGTTGCTTTCGTCCCAAGCGGCGAGGGCCGCAACGCTCAATTGGCATCTCGCACTACCCGCAAGGGGGGCGAAGCCGCTACAATGACCCCCAGAATTCGGAAAAGTGGCCGTACGACCAATGGGTTGCACGGTCTTTTCCATTGGCACTGCCCTGTGATGGTAGCTGCCCGCCATATTGCCGGGGGCGTGAACGCCCTGGAATATGTGCCAACTCGCATGGCCGCCGACAGTCGTCGAGCGGTGCCCAGAACAGCAGCAAAACGGAAGCCTCCCCACCATGAGCTGGCTTGACAAGATTGTGCCGTCAATGAGCCGTATCCAACGCAAGGATCGGCGTACCTCCATTCCTGACGGCCTGTGGCGTAAATGCCCCAAGTGCGAAGCAGTCCTGTACCTTCCGGAGCTGACCAAGCACGACAACGTCTGCCCGAAGTGTGACCACCACCTGCGTCTCACTGCGCGTGCGCGTCTGTCCTGGTTCCTCGACAGCGAAGGCCGCGAGGAAATCGCGGCGGATCTCGAGCCGGTCGATCGCCTCAAGTTCCGCGACTCCAAGAAGTACAAGGATCGCCTGAGCGCTGCCCAGAAGCAGACCTCCGAGAAGGATGCACTGGTCGCCATGCGCGGTGCTCTCTCCGGTCAGCCGGTCGTGGCCGTGGCCTTCGAGTTCAGCTTCATGGGTGGCTCCATGGGTGCCATCGTCGGCGAGAAGTTCGTGCGTGCAGCAGAGCTTGCGCTGGCCGAGAACATCCCGCTGGTCTGCTTCGCCGCCTCCGGTGGTGCTCGCATGCAGGAAGCCTTGTTCTCCCTGATGCAGATGGCCAAGACCTCCGCGGCGCTGGAAAAGCTCAAGCAGGCTGGCGTGCCGTACATCAGCGTGCTGACCGATCCGGTCTTCGGTGGCGTCTCTGCGTCGCTGGCGATGCTGGGTGACCTGAATGTCGCCGAGCCGAACGCCCTGATCGGCTTTGCCGGTCCGCGTGTCATCGAGCAGACCGTGCGTGAGAAGCTGCCGGAAGGCTTCCAGCGCTCCGAGTTCCTGCTCGAGCATGGCGCCGTCGACATGATCATCCACCGCCGCGAGATGCGTGAGCGCCTGTCCAGCATCCTGCTCAAGCTGCAGGGCATGCCGGTCAACGCCGCCAACCTGCCGGTCGCGGATGCGGTCGTCGAAGAAGAATCCGTCGAGGCGGATGCGACTGTCGAAGCACCGGCCGAGCCGCGCTCCGCCGTGGACAGCGTGCTCGACGAGACCTTCACCAGCGAGAAGCCGCAAGGCGAACGTCGCGATGGCTGAGCAGGGCTCCGCCCCGGCAAGCTGCAGCACCGATGAGGTGCTGCAGTCTTCCTCACTCCCTCCGCTGGATGCCGCTTCGTGGCAGCTTTCCCCCCTGCATGATGCCGTGCCGCGTGGCCTCTCGCTGGATGAGTGGCTGACGCGCCTCGAGCATCAGCACCCCGTCAGTATCGACATGGGCCTTGCCCGAGTGCTGTGCGTGGCCAGGCGTCTCGGTCTGGTCGGGGCGGGCGCGCGTCGGCTCGGTGGCCGCATCATTACCGTGGCCGGCACCAACGGCAAGGGATCGACAGTTGCCATGCTCGAGGCGCTGGGGCGTGCCCACGGGCTGAGCACCGCCACCTATACCTCTCCGCACCTGCTGCATTACAACGAGCGTCTGAGCTTCAATGGTCACGACGTCAGTGATGCGGCATTGGTCACGGCCTTCGAGCAGGTCGATTCCGCGCGCCACTCCGGGCTGTCGGCCAGTGGTGAGCCGGTGGATGACGAGGGCGTGATCAGCCTGACCTACTTCGAGGCCGGCACGCTGGCCGGGCTATGGCTGATCGCTCAGCAGCAGCCGCAGCTCGCGATTCTGGAAGTTGGCCTGGGCGGGCGTCTGGACGCCGTCAACATCATCGACTGTGATGTCGCGATGATCATCACGGTCGCCCAGGATCATGCCGCGTTTCTTGGCACCGACCTCGAGAACATCGGCTTCGAGAAGGCCGGGATTCTGCGCGCCGGCAAGCCGGCCGTGTTCGGCTCGGATGTGCTGCCGTCCAGTTGTGCGGCGCATGCTCGCACGCTGGGTGTCACGCCGCAGGTGCTATGGCAGGACTTTCGCTGGCAGGCCGCGGCTGAATTTGTAAATGGCAGTGTGGATGGCAGTGTGGATGGCAGCATGGACCATTCGGCTGCCTCGCAATGGCAATGGCAGCGCCTGTCAGCGCCGGCACTGACGTTCGATGCACTGCCAGACCCTGGCTTGCCGCGCGACAATGCGGCCAGTGCGCTGAATGCTCTGGTCGAGGCCGGTATCGAGCTCAGCGCCGAATGCGTGCAGCAGGCCATGGCGAGCGTCAAGCTCAAGGGGCGCATGCAGTGGCTGAGTCGTCACGGGCGTGACTGGTGTCTGGATGTCGGCCATAACCCGCATGCCGCGAGTTATCTGGCCAGTCGTCTTGCCGCTCATGACCTGCGTTGCGCGCGGGATCCTGCCGCCCGGCCGCGGCGGGCGTTGCTCGCCATGCTGGGCGACAAGGATGCCGCTGGCGTGATTCAGGCGCTGGCACCGGTGGTGGACGGCTTCGTCGTCGCCACCCTGGATGGCGAGCGTAGCCGCCAGGCCAGTGAGCTTGCCGCCGTGGTCCGCCACTGTGGTGGTGAGGTGCTGGCGGAGTGCGAGACGGTCACCGCTGCAGCCGAATGGTTGGCACGCGAGACGAGCGCTGGAGAAGTATTGGTCTGTGGTTCCTTCTTCACGGTCGGTGAAGCATTGATGTGGCTCGACGCCCAGGCCTGATGCAGGCCGGCGGCGAGTCCGGGATTTCGGGTGCAAGGGAGATGTCACAATGAAATATGGCAAACGCGAGCGAATCAGCGGTGCGGTCATCCTGCTGGCGTTGGGGGTGATCTTCATCCCGATGCTCTTCGATGAGCCGCCGGCCCGTGATGAGCGCCCGAGTCCGGTGATGACGCTTGGCAAGCCGGTGGATATCGATCGCTCCAACGTCGATGAGCCGCAGCCGCCCAGTGAGCTGAAGATCGGCACGGATGTGCCGATCACCTTCGTCGACAGCAACGGCAAGGTGCGTGACAGTGACCCGGGTGCCGGCAGTGACAGCAGTTCCGAGTCTCAAAGTCGTGTCGCCGAGGCCGAGCAATTGTCGCCGCCCCGCTCTGTGGCCAGCAGCGAGCCGCAGTCAAAGCCGGAACCGGAACCCGCTGCCAAGCCGGAGCCCAAACCTGCTCCCAAGGCTGAACCCAAGCCCGCGCCCAAGCCTGAACCGAAGCCTGCGGTTGCCTCGAATGCGCCGTCGTCTTCCGCCGGTGGCTGGGCCGTGCAGGTCGGCAGCTTCGGTGACCCGGCCAACGCCGAGCGTCTCCAGAAGGAGCTGCAGGGCAAGGGCTTCGCGGCATACCGGATCCCGCGTGGCAGCAAGTTGACCGTTGTCTTCGTCGGCCCGTACAAGTCCTCCGAGATCGGTGAGTCCGCACGCTCGCGCCTGCAGCAGCAGGTCAATATCAAGGGCCTGCTGGTACGACGCAAGGAGGGTGAGTGAACGAGCTGGTCTGGATCGATTGGCTATGTCTGGGCCTGATCGGTATCTCGGTACTGCT
The DNA here is from genome assembly GCF_029846405.1 of Cobetia sp. 29-18-1. Classification (NCBI taxonomy): domain Bacteria; kingdom Pseudomonadati; phylum Pseudomonadota; class Gammaproteobacteria; order Oceanospirillales; family Halomonadaceae; genus Cobetia; species Cobetia sp. 29-18-1. Next base: position 10,498 of record NZ_JARWKS010000011.1, on the reverse strand, counting down.
GGGGCTGATGCGGGGCCTGCTCAGCGAGGCCCTGGGCCTGGCGGGCTGGCTGGTGGCACTGGTCGCGGCACGCCAGTTCGGCGCCGAGGTGGGTGGCCTGCTCGAAGAGATGATCGTCTCGCCGGGCATCCGCACCGCGGTCGGCTTCGTGCTGGTGGTGATCGCGAGCGTGCTGATCTGGGGGCTGATGTTGCGCCTGCTGGAACGCTTGATTCATGCGGTCGGCATGGGCGGCTTCAATCGTCTGCTCGGCGGTGTGTTCGGCGCCTTGCGCGCGGCGGTCATACTGGTGCTGATCACCGCCGTGGTGGGGCTGACGCCCCTGCGTGACAGCGCCGACTGGCAGGCCGCCCAGCTGCGGTCGACGCTTGAGCAGCTGCGCGACTGGTCGTTGGCTCGCTATCGTGAGTGGGATACGGGCGGTGACTGGGGCCAGAGCGTGTCGCTGCCGGATTCCACCAGCGGCACCCGGCTCAAGCAGCAGGCCAGCGGCCTGATCGACAGCGCCCAGCGAGAAGGGCGTGCGTTGAGCGACAGCCTCAGCCAGCAGGCGCTGCAGTCGTTCACGCGCCAGGATGCCACGCAGGACCAGCCCTCGCTGGAGGCGTTGCTCAGAGGCAGCACCGCTGGCGAGGCCGCAAGCCGCAATGCGGGTGGTGAGCAGTGACAGGCAGGATCTTCAGCGCCGGGCATCGTGGCCCGGCGTTGTCGTTTTCGGCATTCGGCACGCGTTGCTGAAGCCTCATGCGGGGCCGTCGAAGGGTTGACCCATCGGTCAGGTGTTGCCTGCATGGGGGGCAGGCCTGACAATTGCGCCGTGTGAGCACTCATATTGCCATATGGACGGGCGCCGGCAGTCGCCAGCGTGCGCTTCCCTATCCAAGTGTGTATTAGTGAGGTAATGACGGGATGTGCGGGATTGTAGGTTTGATGGCCAACGCCTCGGTCAACCAGGCGCTGTATGACGCGCTGACCGTATTGCAGCACCGCGGGCAGGACGCCGCGGGCATGATGACCTGGCACGAAGGTCGTTTCCTGCTGCGCAAGAGCAATGGTCTGGTGCGTGATGTCTTCCGCACTCGTCACATGCAGCGTCTCAAGGGCAACATGGGGATCGGCCATGTTCGCTACCCGACCGCCGGTTCCTCCAGCGAGGCGGAATCACAGCCGTTCTATGTCAACTCGCCTTACGGCATCACGCTGGCGCACAACGGCAACCTGACCAACTCCGACCAGCTCAAGCAGGAGTTGTTCTCCTCTGATCTGCGTCACATCAACACCAGCTCCGATTCGGAAGTGCTGCTCAATGTCTTCGCTCACGAGCTGGGCAAGCAGGGCATGCGTCTGGGCGCCGGTGATGTGTTCGATGCCGTGCGTCGTGTGCATCGTCGCTGCAAGGGCGGCTACGCGGCCGTCTCGATCATCAACGGCACTGGCCTGGTCGCTTTCCGTGATCCGCACGGCATCCGTCCGGCGTGTTTCGGCAAGCGTGACTCCGCCGAAGGCGTCGAGTACATGATCGCCTCCGAATCCGTGGCGCTCGACGTCGCCGGCTTCGAGTTGATCCGTGATCTGGCCCCGGGCGAAGCGGTATTCATCGACATGGAGCGTGAGCTGCACACCCTGCAGTGCGCGGATGATCCGGTCCTCAAGCCGTGCATCTTCGAACACGTCTACCTGGCGCGCCCGGATTCCCTGCTCGACGGTGCCTACGTCTATGGCACCCGCATGCGCATGGGCGAGAAGCTGGCCGACAAGATCGTGCGGGAATGGCCGGAGCAGGACATCGATGTCGTGATTCCGATCCCCGATACCTCGCGTACCTCCGCCCTCGAGCTGGCTCAGCATCTGGGAGTGACTTACCGCGAAGGCTTCATGAAGAACCGCTATATCGGCCGTACCTTCATCATGCCGGGGCAGACACTGCGCAAGAAGTCCGTGCGTCAGAAGCTTAACGCCATCGATATCGAGTTTGCCGGCAAGAACGTGCTGCTGGTGGATGATTCCATCGTGCGCGGTACCACCTGCAACGAGATCATCCAGATGGCGCGCGAAGCGGGCGCCAAGAACGTCTACTTCGCCTCGGCAGCACCGGCGGTTCGCTACCCCAACGTCTATGGCATCGACATGCCGGCGGCGGAAGAGCTGATCGCCCATGACCGTACCGAGAAGGAAATCGCGGACCTGATCGGCGCTGACCGTCTGTTCTATCAGGACCTCGACGACCTGAAGGACGCCTGTCGTGAAGTCAATCCGGCGCTGGATGAGTTCGATTGCTCCGTGTTCGACGGCGTCTACGTGACCGGCGATATCGACGAAGCCTATCTGAACGACCTGCGTGCCTCGCGCAACGATGGCGCCAAGAGCGCTGGCGAGACCCACGCGGTGGTGGATCTGCACAACGATTCGGAAGATCTCGACTGATCCGGCTGCCTGCCATCCTCGGCAGGCAATCACGCGATGAGCGAACCGCAACGGGCTCCGGAGAAATCCGGGGCCCGTTGCGCGTTCAAAACCGGTAACATTGGCGCATCGCTTTTCCTTCATTTTGCTGTCGACGCGCCCCGAAATGCTGAAGACGCGACATGTCACAGCGGCGCGTGGCGCTGGATCGTGATTCACAGGGCAGTAGATTCCATCAGTAGAGGTACTGGACACCATGCACGACGACAATCTTTCCCGCGCCGGTCTTTCCCGCGATGAGCTGGGCCTCGAGACGCTCGCCATCCGTGCCGGTCACCTGCGCGGTGCCGAGCAGGAACACGGCGAGCCCATCTACACCACCTCAAGCTTCGTCTATGGCAGCGCTGCTGAGGCCGCAGCCAAGTTCGGGGGCGATGAAGCCGGCAACATCTACTCGCGCTTCACCAATCCGACGGTGCGCTTCTTCGAGGAGCGCCTGGCGGCGATGGAAGGCGGTGAGCGTTGCGTGGCAACCAGTTCCGGCATGGCCGCGATCATGTCCACCGTGCTGGCGTTGCTGGAATCCGGCGATGAAATCGTCGCGTCGCGTTCCATCTTCGGCTCGAGTGTCAGCCTGTTCACCAAGTACTTCGGCAAGCTGGGCATCACCACGCGCTTCGTCGAACTGAAGGACCTGGATGCCTGGCGCGAGGCGATCACGCCGGCCACCAAGCTGCTGTTCGCCGAGACGCCATCCAATCCGCTGTCCGAGCTTGGCGATATCCAGGCATTGGCGGCGCTGGCCCATGAGAACGACGCCTGGCTCGCCATCGACAACTGCTTCTGTACGCCGGCCCTGCAGCGCCCGCTGACGCTGGGCGCCGATATCGTCATCCACTCCGCCACCAAGTATCTCGATGGTCAGGGCCGGACGCTGGGTGGTGCCGTGGTCGGAAGCTCCTCGCTGATGGAGGAGGTCTATGGCGTGGTGCGTACCTGCGGGCCGTGCCTGAGCCCCTTCAACGCCTGGGTCTTCCTCAAGGGCCTGGAGACGCTGAACATTCGCATGGAAGCCCACTGTGCACGCGCGCTGACGCTGGCACATTGGCTGGAAGCGCATCCGGCCATCGAGCGGGTGCATTACTCCGGGCTTGAGAGCCATCCGCAGCATGAACTGGCCAAGGCCCAGCAGAAGGCCTTCGGTGCGGTGCTCGGGGTGGTGGTCAAGGGCGGCCGCGAGGCGGCCTGGTCGGTAGTCGATGCGACGCGCATCCTGTCGATCACCGGCAACCTGGGCGACGTGAAGACCACCATCACGCACCCGGCCACCACGACTCACGGTCGCCTCAGCGATGACCAGAAAGCGGCCGCCGGCATCGAAGAGGGCCTGCTGCGTATTGCCGTCGGTCTGGAAGATCTCGACGACATCAAGCGTGATCTGGCGCGCGGACTTGATCGCCTCGCGAGCTGAGTCCCGTAACGCCTGCCTTTGCACACCAACGCCCGGTTCTGCCGGGCGTTGGTGTCTCTGGACAATTTCGCTGGTGTTGCCCGCAAGGGTTGGCGTCCGTTCGGGCACTGGTTAAGCTCTTGCTCAAAGAACCTGCCAGCTCGATGGTCAGGTGGAGACTGTCATCAGGAGCACTTCATGTGGCGTAATTCTCGACGGGGCTGGGGCTGGCCTGTCATCGTGATGCATTGGCTGTCGGCGCTGGCCATCGTCGGGCTCTTCGCGCTGGGCTGGTGGATGACGTCGCTTGGCTATTACGATGCCTGGTACCAGCTCGGTCCGTGGTGGCATCGCTCGGTCGGGGTGATATTGCTGGTGCTGACGCTGGTGCGGCTCGCCTGGCGCTGGAGCCAGACGACCCCGCAGGCTCACGGCACGCGCAATGAACAGCGCGCGGCGCTGGTCGGGCATGTGCTGCTCTACGTGCTGATGCTGGTGGTGATGATCTCGGGTTACCTCATTTCCACCGCTGACGGGCGTGGCATCAAGGTATTCGATCTCTTCGAGGTGCCGGCAGTGATCTCGGGGCTGAAGGATCAGGCATCGCTGGCAGGTGAGGTGCATTGGTATGCTGCCTGCGTGCTGATCATCCTGTCGCTGGGGCATGCAGCGGCGGCATTCAAGCATCACCTGCTGGATGGGCAGGACACGTTGCGGCGCATGATTCGGCCGCTGCGCTGACGAAAAGGAAGGCGTTGGGTACGCTCGAACGCCAGATGTGACGAAACCTCTCAAGGAGCACCAACATGAACAAGACATCCTTCCTCGGCAAGTCACTGGTGGCAGGTCTCATGGCGGCGTCGTTGCCGCTGATGGCGGGTCAGGCACAGGCCTCCGATTACACGATCGATACCGATGGCCAACACGCCTTCATCCAGTTCAAGATCAGCCATCTGGGCTATTCCTACGTGCTGGGGCAGTTCAAGGAGTTCAGTGGTGATTTCTCCTATGACCAGGGCAAGCCGGAAGATGCAAAGGTGTCGGTAGAAGTCGATGTCGATAGCCTGGACAGTGCCCACGCCGAACGCGACAAGCACATCAAGTCGGCAGACTTCCTGGATGTCTCCCAATATCCGACGGCAACCTTCACCTCGACCGGTTTCGAGTCTACCGGCGATGGTTCCGGCAAGCTGAAGGGTGACTTGACGCTGCACGGCCAGACGCAGCCCGTGACCCTGGATGTGGATCATATCGGCGGCGGTGAAGACCCGTGGGGCGGCTACCGTCAGGGCTTTGAAGGCACCACCACGCTGAAGCTCGCCGACTACGGCATCGACACGTCCAAGCTTGGCCCGAATGCCGCCACCGTCGATCTGTATCTGGTCATCGAAGGTATCCGCCAGTAAGGGCGGCAAGCGCAGGGCACTGGTGCTGACGTCAGCATCGAAAGCGTGCACTGACGCCGTGGATTGAGCGCAAGCGCTCTGCAATCCCACCCCATGCCTCTCGACACAAACGCCCCTGCCAATCGGCAGGGGCGTTTGTGGTTGTGCAAGGCGCTTGCGTCACATTGAGCGTCGTTCAGGCGTCAGCCGCGCAATGCCAGATAGCCGCCCGCCCCGATCATCAGGCCGCCGGCGCTGCGATTGAGGCGTTTGACCGCCTTCGCCGAACGCAGATAGCGGCGAACACGCCCGGCGAGATAGCCCACCGGCACCACGCCCAGCAGCAATGCGCTCAGGTTGAGTCCGGCGGCGATCACGATATCGCTGCCGGACAGCTGGGTGATATCCATGAAGGTGGGCAGGAAGGCGATATAGAACAGGATGACCTTGGGGTTGGATGCCGAGATGAGAAAGCCCTGCAGAAACCCTTTCCACCAGTTGCCACGTAGCTTGGGGACATCAGTCTCATCCAGCGTCGGTGAACTCGTCCATAACTTGTAGCCGAGATAGAGCAGGTAGGCGGCGCCCAGGATACGGATGACCACGAAGACTTCGCCCCAATGCGTGGCCAGTGCCGACAGGCCGAACACTGCCGCCAGCATGTAGCAGACATCACTGAGACTCATGCCTACGGCCATCGGCACGCAGGCATTGCCACCCTGGCTCATGCCGCGCGCCAGCAGCGCGAGGATGCCAGGCCCGGGGGTGATGCCAAACAGGAAGATGGCAATGAAGAAGGTCAGCCCGCTTTCAAAGGTCATGAGAGGTCCCTGATGCATAGAGGGAAGGGAAGGGCAGCGCCGTCACAGCGACGATGCAAACAAGCGCGTCTCGACAGGCGAGAGTGTCAAGCGCGAGACACCAGAGTAATGCAAAGCGTGGCGGCGCGGGAGAGCAGAACAAGAGGAGGGGATGAAGGAGGAGAAATCGAGAACAAGGAAAGAGTGAAGAGAGCAGAAGGAAGAGGAGGGAAGAGAGAGAAGAAGGAAGAATCGTGTAACAGGACAGATGCATGATTCAAGGCAAGCGCGAAGCGGGCGCTCTGTGGCATATAAAAGCGCCAGCCGGTGGCCCGGCTGGCGCTGGGTGCTGCACATGCACGTTTTCGTCGGCGCGCATCTTGTGACAGTGCGTCACCTGATGGCAGGTTCTCCTTCTTCTTTCCTGTGTCTGATGCCATGAGGCTCGGGCACTCAGGTACTCAGGTACTCAGGTACTCAGGCACATAGGTACTCAGGCACATAGGCACTCTGGCACATAGGCACTCTGGCGCTTGGGCGCTCTGGCGCTCAGAACAGGGTTTCACGTATCGGGGGGCATCGGCATCGTGGCTTCTGCGCGGCGGGACTTCAGATGAGACGACGCCGCAAGCTGCGATGCGTCTCGCTGCGATGGCTCGTGAGCAATCCGTTGCTCACTCGCAGTCGTTGAGGACGGCGTCCGGGAAATGACGACGCAGCATGCGGTTCTGGAACTCGTCGATGAACGAGCAGTTGATGATGATGATGAAGCGCTCGAAGTGCTCGCCGGCGTTCTCCTGGGTGATGGAGCTGACACTGTGGAACAGCTGGTCATCGTGGATGTGCAGGACCTCGCCCGGTGCCAGCTCCGTGGTGGTCAGCAGCTCTTTGCCTGCCTTGTCCTGATAGAGGGTGTTGATGGCACCGCTGACATTCTCGCGGTTGAGCACCAGGATGCTCAGGTACTTGCAGCCATCGGCGTGGATGCCCTGACCCTGGAGAGGGTCGATGGTGCCATCACCGCGCACGCCGGTGATCTGCATCAGGATCGGTTCACGCGGGCCGATACCCCACATGTCGGCCCAGGCCTTCACGAAGGCGCGCACATCCTCGCGCTCGGTGAAGCTCTCTTCCAGCGGTGCGTAATAGCGCAGACGGTCAGCCATGCTGGCGGCGTCATTGAACTTGCCGCCCTGCGCCATCGGACATTCGCCCAGCGTCTCGACTTCATGCTGGTCGTTCAGGTGCAGCCAGGACATGCGCTTCCAGCGGGTGTTGACGTAGGGGTCACGCGGCAGGTCCTTCAGGAAGCCCTGCCAGGCCTCGAGGTCGATCTGGGAGGTGATGGAAGCCTTGCTCCAATGCTGGCGTGCCAGCTCCTCGTGGACTGCCTCCGGCCAGTACTGCGAGGCAAGCGGCAGGCGCAAGGGGGTGGTGTCCGTCTTGGGGGTCGGGTAGTGCTCCACCAGGCCGCCCTGTTCCAGGGTGATCTTGCGGGAAGAGTCGGCCAGTTGACGTACGCCACGATTTGCGATGTTCATATGAAATTCCTCGACGTTTTGTGCGCTTGGGCGCAAATGGAAGGTGTTGCGTTGGCAACGTCGAGGAGAATGGGAAGGTGCGCACGAGATAGTCAAACCCGTACCATGGCGGTAACACGCTAATCTCGCGCAAGTATCATCAATATGGGTACATGGCCAATATCGAGGTATGAGTAATCTAATCGACTGGTATTATGTAAGTCATTAGCGCTATTCTTCGCCCTTTGCAGACGAGCAGCGCAACGCAGGTTCAGGCCGTCTGGCACTGCATGAAGCGTTGAGGATAGTGATCGAGAGGCGCTGCAAGACGCTGGGTTTACGCGCAGCAGACCCTTAGACTTTTCTCATGACGACAAGAACTCGTTCTGCGTGTGAGAGAACTCGTTCGAAGTGACATTCCGTCACGAGTTGATCTGCCCCGCCGAAGTCCGGCGATCAGGCGAAGGACGGCAGCGGAGGTATCCTTCAACATGGCTAAAGGGTTCCGCCAGGCCAGCAGGGCCGCCGGAATATTGTGCTCTCGTCCCGTCATCATTGCCGTGGTACTGACGTTGATGGTGGTGGTGATGTGGGGCCAGAGCATGCTGGGTCGATGGCCAACCGCGTTACTGATGGTGATTCTTGGCGCAACTGCGGGCATCATGCTATCTCGCAAGCGTCAGGTGTCACATCATCAGCATACGCAGGAGGCGGTCATGCAGACGAGTATGGTTGGCCTCTCGACCAGCAAGGGACTTCCCGTCAGTGATCAGCGCTTTCGAGAGCTGTTGGAAAGTCTGCCGCGCGTCGCCGTTCAGGGCTATGACAGCCAGCGCCGCGTCATCTACTGGAACGAGGCCAGCGAGCGGCTATACGGCTATAGCGAGCAGGAAGCTCGTGGACGATGCCTGGAAACTCTGGTGATCCCGGAGACGATGGCAGATGTCGTGGTGGACGCACACCATGCCTGGGTCTCTCAGGGTATCGAGATTCCCTCCAGTGAACTTGAGCTCAAGCACAAGTCAGGCGCCCCCGTGCCTGTCTTTTCCCACCATGTGATGTTGGGAGAGCGCACTGACAACCCGCTGATGTTCTGTATCGACATCGATCTGGCGGGTGAGCGCAAGGTCCAGCGTGATCTGGATTACATGACGCGTTTCGACCCCCTGACGGAGCTGCCCAATCGCCAGACCTTCGAGAGCGAACTCGGCGAGGCGCTCAGTGAATGTCAGCGTCATGACGACACCCTGATGGTGCTGTTTCTCGATATCGATCATTTCACCGAGATCAATGACACCCTCGGTTACGAGATGGGTGACCGCGTCATCCGCAGCGTGGCCAAGCGTCTGCAGGGCTTCCAGCGCAATCAGGATCTGCTCTCGCGTTTTGGTGGCGATGAATTCGTGCTGGCGATGCCACGACTGGATTACGAGAGTGATGCCCTGTCGGTGGTCGAGCGCATTCGTCAGGACTTCCAGCGACCCTTCGAGATCGAAGGGCGCCAGTTGCTGCTGCGCCTGAGTATCGGCATCAGCCTGTATCCCGAGAATGGGAGCGAGGCGGCCGAGCTGGTGCGCAATGCCGATGTCGCCAAGCATCGTGCCAAGCTGGCCGGGCGCGATGGCTATCAGTTCTTCAATCAGGAAGTCCGCAACGAGATGCTGCATCAGCACCATCTGGCCGGACGCCTGCAGTCGCTGCTGAATCAGGACGGCGGAGGGGAATTGTCGCTGCATTACCAGCCGCAGGTGGCGGCGCGCAGTGAGCGCATCGAATCCTTCGAGGCGCTGCTGCGCTGGCATTCTCCCGAGGGTTATATTCCGCCCTCCGACTTCGTGAAGGTCGCCGAGCGCACCAACCTGATCGAGCGTCTGGGAGACTGGGTCATCCGCCAGGCGTGTCGTCAGCAGGCCGAATGGCGCGCCATGGGGCTGAAGGGCTACCGGATCGACATCAACATCTCCGGGCGCCAGGCCATCAGTTCGGATGTCTTCACCCGCCTTGAGGCCTATGTCGAGGAATACGGGCTGACACCGCGGGACATCGGTATCGAGCTGACCGAGAACGTGTTGATCGATGCCGATATCAAGGTACGCGACAGCCTGCGGGCGCTCTACGACCGTGGCTACAAGATCGCCATCGATGACTTCGGCACCGGCTATTCCTCGATGAGCTATCTCAAGTTGTTGCCGGTGACGGCGCTCAAGATAGATCGCTCCTTCGTGATCGAGTGCGCCCAGGAACCCAAGGACCGCGCCATCATGGAGGCCACGGTCTTCCTTGGTCATCGCCTCGGGCTGGAGGTGGTCGCGGAAGGGGTCGAGAACGAACAGCAGCTGGAGTTGCTGCGCGAGATGCGTTGTGACCTGATCCAGGGCTATTACTTCTACAAGCCGATGGCGGCCACGGATATTCAGCGCCTGTTACTCGGTGGCAACAATCCGCCGAATCGCGCCTCGGGGGCCCTCGCTTCGGACAAGGGCGCTGCAGCCCCTGGCTGTCACTGATATCGGTCGGCCATGCGAGCGATTGATGGTGCTTCTCCAGCAAAGGTCTGTTGCTGTTTGGGCCCTTTTTTGTTCGCGGACTAAAAGATATGATGCTGACAGTTGAAACGCGTCAGGCCGTCACCCTTCATCTCGAGTCCTCCATCTCGGATAAGGATTGACCACCTGACGTGAAGTCTTCGAGTCGAGCCAGCCATGGCTCCTCGATCATTTCTGCCGAGGGTGGCTGCGTCGTTCAATGCGCAGGGTTGTTCGCCCATCCTCGCTTCCAGCCTGCGTTGCAGGTTGCGATGGTTCCTTGAGCGGATTCACGATCTTTCCGGCGCTATCCTCTGGATACATGTCCGGGCAAGCCAGTCCTTGTGACTGGCTTTTTTTATGCCTGTGTCCCGTCCTGAATATAGTTGACACGTTCTGACCTATCTTTAGGGAG
>NZ_JARWKS010000010.1:0-147823 GCF_029846405.1 Cobetia sp. 29-18-1 | reverse complement strand
TGCGCTTCAGTTCCTGGATCTCACGCTGTTCCGGCGTCAGAGCCTCACCTTTCAGCGGCGCCTTGCCTGCCCGCTCAGCGCGAAGCCTGCGAACCCAATACTCCATGGTGGATTTGCCAACCCCCATGGCCTCACACGCCGCCTTCAGCGTGTAGCCCTGGTCGACCACGAGCTGGGCCGCTTCCATGCGAAATTCCGGGCTAAACGTTCTCTTCTTCGTCATCATCTGCACCTGATTGTCTCTGTGAGCCATCATACACTCAAAGTCAGGTGGCCAGATTCACTGTGCCACTACAGGTATAGACCTTTACCAGAAACAATTCGCCGTCTGATAAAGGCGTAGCCGAGGTGAGTCCCTTCATGCTCCCGGCAGTCCGAAGATGCGAGATGGGGAATACCCTGCGGCGTGGATGTCGCAAAAAGACCGGAGCGGGACGAGTGATTCAGGCGCGATGAAGCAGTGCAAGCATTTCTTCTCGTCCCGACACCTTGTCACTGGAGCTTGTGAGTCCTCAATAGAGATGGACTGTCTGGAAACGGGCACGCGACGCCCCTTGTGCATCCATCAGCGTCAGTGTCTTGCCTTCTATCTGCCAGCCCGACACGTCATTGAGTGTCGCGAGGAAATCGCGTTCGAGCGTTGCTACTTCACCGGGACATGCCATTCGCGTGATGGCCAGGCGGCCGAAGCCGAGTTCTTGCGCATCATGGTGATATTCCCCCATCAGGCGATTGCAGCCGGTGGAGCCGGCTACTCGCGAGTCTTGTGTATGTAAGACGATATGGGCTTCACGCTTGCCTTCCACCACGGGTGTTGGCTGGTTGTCGAGTGTCACCAGCTTCCAATAGGTGTTCTCCAGTGGCTCGTCGACACCTTGATAATCCTCAGAGGATTGAGCGCCTGCGCAGCCGCCCAGGGTGAGTGCTGCGCTCATCACGGCGGCCCATGTCATCACTTGCGCTTGTTTCATGCGGGTGTCTCCCTCACTAATAGGGTGTCTACGGCGATTCGGGGCTGGGCTCCGGTAGCGCTGCAAGCCCTCGCAGATAGCGTCATCGCCAGTGTGGTCAGCTGATGCGCGGTCATCGCCAGCGTGGTCATCTGAAGCGTTGTAGGCTGAGTCAGGAAGACGCGTTACGCATTCTGAAACAATCGCCAAGGAGTTGTCATGCCAGCCACCCGCACGCCCTCGTCCGCCAGGGAGCGGATACATCTGTGGTGGGATCTGTTCATCATCGTGCTCGTGATCGCCAATCTGGCATTGCTGCTATTCGATAGTCTCTTCCTGATTCCCCCGCTGAACACGGCCTTCGAGGCCGTGACACCCGGGTTGCATGCGGCCTATGAGCAGAATATCCACGCCAATTTCCTCTCTATCGACCTGGCATTCGTCGCCGTCTTCCTGCTCGATGTGCTGGCGGGGTGGGCAGTGGCCATTGCGGAGCGGCGCTACCACCGCTGGTTCTTCTATCCCTTCGTGCACTGGTACGACGTGCTGGGGTGTATCCCGCTGAGCGGCTTCCGCCTGTTGCGTGTGTTGCGTGTGATCTCGCTGTTGTTCCGCCTGCAACGTCTCGGCTTGATCGATGTTCGCCGCTGGTACCTCTACGGGGTGGCGGCCAAGTATCTCGATATTCTACTGGAGGAGCTGACGGACCGTATCTCCCTGCGCATGCTCGATAACGTCCAGCAGCAGTTGCGCGACAGCGATGACCTCTCATCTTCGGTGATCGAGCGTGTCGTGGAGCCTCGCAAGCAGGCCTTGATCCGTGAAATTACCCAGCGCCTCGAGACCATGGCGGGGGATGTCTATACCCAGAATCGCGACGATACCCTGCGCTATGTGCGGGGCCTGGTCAGTCGCACCCTCGCCGAGAGTCCGGAGCTTCAGCGTGTCTCGCGCCTGCCCATGGGCACCCAGCTTACGAAAGGGCTGGAAAGCTCGCTGTCGGATCTGGCCTGCCATCTCGTCGATGAAGCGCTGGTCGGCCTGCGTTCCAAGGAGTTCTCGGCGCTGGTGGGGCACCTGGCAGAGAGTGGTTTCGATGCTTGGTCGCGCACTGACCCGAGGACGGAGCAGATCACCGAGCAGGTGCTGATCGACATGCTGGATCTGCTCAAGGAGCGGATCGCCGTGAAGAGTTGGCAGAAGAAATACGAGTGACGTGATGCACCAGCGTCATCCTGATAGGTAACTCGCGGCGTTCGGGATGAGATGGGGCGAGGTTTGGCGCACGGGAATGTGTTTGCGAGAATGCTGATACATTCATCCCACGCCGAGAGTCTGTGAGCCGCGAGTGTCGTCGCGCAGCGATAGCGCGGCCTGATGACACATCAGCGTCTCGCCAGCGTGGGAGCCGCGACAGGAGGTCAGTGTCATGGCGAATCCAACACGCACTGAGGTAGCCGAGTCAGCACCGGGCGTTCCGTTCGACCCGGCACAGGTGGCTGTCATCCAGCAATTCGGCGGCAGCATCACACCGCTGGAGCCGATAGGCGCCGAGGTGAGGGGAATCGATCTGTCCGCTCAGGACGCGCCGCCCGCGCCAGTTGCTGGTGGGGCGGCAAGGAGCTGCACAGTACCCATGGGATGCATCCGGCCACGCCCGATGGCAACCGGCACATCTTCCGGCTGTCGAACGATCGCCGTCACGGCATTCCCGGCGTCGGGCCGCAGTGGCATAACGACGGCAGCTTCAATACCGATACGTTCTCGCACTCCGGCTACCACATCATCCGCCCGGCCGAGAACGGCGGCGGTACCTGCTTTGCTCATCAGGGCGCGGCCCATGACGCCTTGTCTGCCGAGCGTCAGGCCTTCTGGCGCCGTCTTGCTTCGGTGAATTCCTCCTCCGGGGCCGTACATCCCGTGGTACACGAGCACCCCATCACCGGTCGCAAGTGCATCTGGCTTCATCTGGGCATGACCGGCGCAGTGATCGAGAAGCTACCCGATCAGGATGCCTTCCGGCTGCTGACCGCCGAAGAGCTGACGCAGCTCTGCCGTGAGTACAACGCCATCCTGAATGCCGGCTTCACCGAGGGTTACGCCCTCGACTTCGAGTACCAGGAAAACGACTGCGTGTTCATCGATAACCTGGCGGTCGCTCATAGGGCCGCGCCCGGCGCGCACTTGCCGGCACAGGAGCAAGGCTTGCGGATCATGCATCGCAGTACCGTGCGTGGCACTCAGGATCTGGCACCTGGCTTCGGACTGCCGCTGCAGGTGGATATCCATGGCCCCAGCCCGCTGGAGAATGGTGTATGGCAGGGCGGCGGTATCGGCTTTCGTTGGGAAGAGAATATTCCGATGCAGAACTGAGGCTGGCGCGCTCAGGTAAGACACTTGCAGCGGGACGTGCGTTACAGCGAAGTGAAGGCTAGGGCAGATCAGGGGTAGATCAAGGTGCAGACCTAGTTTCAGAGGAAAGACCAGAGTCCGTGAAGAGTTGGCATTAGCAACACGAGTGATAGGGTGGGGATATCACCCCGACCAAGCGCTGATGGGGCTGGGGAGGCACGTCAGCCGTGCTGGCCAAGAGCCTGTCCGATCACGTTTCAGGGAGAGAACCAGACTCGTAAAGGAAGCCATCATGTCATCTGCCCATGACACCGTCATCGAAAGACCCGATAGCCTGCATGCCAAGGAGTGGCTACGCGCGTACCAGCGGGTACGCGCCGCCACCGAGGCGATCTGTGCGCCGCTGCATAAGGAAGACTACATGGTGCAGAGCATGGCAGATGTCAGCCCGCCCAAGTGGCACATCGCCCATGTCACCTGGTTCTTCGAAGCCTTCATCCTGAAGCCGTTTCAGCCGGACTATCAGACGCTCGACCCCGCCTACGATCACCTCTTCAACTCCTACTACGAGACCCATGGCGTACCGTTCCCGCGCGCCGAGCGTGGCACGATCTCGCGCCCGACCGTCGACGATGTCTATCGCTATCGCGCGCACGTCGATCAGGCCATGCAAGCGCTGCTTGAGAATCCGCCACGGGAACATCTGCCCGAGATTCTTCGCCGCTTGGAGCTGGGGCTGCCGCATGAGCAGCAGCATCAGGAGCTGCTGTTGATGGACATCAAGCACATTCTGGCGCAGAACCCACTGTGTCCGGCCTATCGGGATGATCTGACTCCGGGATTGGCACCAGCCCCTGCGCAGGAGGTGCCGTCGCTTGGATGGCTGGCCTATCCAGCCGGGGTTCGCGAGATCGGCCATGATGCAGCCGAAGGTGGCTTCGCCTACGACAACGAGATGGGCCGACACCGTCAGTTCGTCGAAGCGTTCGAGATGGCCGACCGTCCGGTGACCAACGGCGAGTTTCTCGCCTTTATGCAGGACGGCGGATACGCCACCCCCGAGCACTGGCTGGCGGATGGCTGGGCGACGGTCAAGGCGGAAGGCTGGCCGGCGCCGCTTTATTGGGTCGAGCGCGACGGCGTCTGGCATCACTACACGCTAGGTGGCCTGGTGCCGGTGGATCTGAATGCGCCGGTCTGCCATGTCAGCTTCTTCGAGGCCGATGCCTACGCCCAGTGGGCGGGCGCGCGCCTGCCCACCGAGGCCGAGTGGGAGACAGTCGGTCAGGATGTCCCTCTCTCTGGTAACTTCGTCGATCAGGATTATCTACAGCCAGTCGCGGCCGCGAGCTCCGAAGGCATGCCGAGTCAGATGTTCGGCGATGTCTGGGAGTGGACGGGCAGTGCCTATCGCCCGTATCCGGGCTTTCGCAAACTGCCGGGCAGCCTGGGGGAGTACAACGGCAAGTTCATGTCCGGTCAGATGGTGCTCCGTGGGGGTTGCTGCGCCACGTCTGCCGATCATATCCGCGCGACCTATCGCAACTTCTTCCCGCCCGAGGCGCGCTGGGCGTTCTCCGGCTTTCGGCTCGCCAGGGACGGTGGGGTCTGAGGGTCTGACTCTTTCAGAACGCGCCTCAAGGCACTTTCATCTGCCGCTTTCATCTGCCGCTTTCACCCGCCAACCCGTAAAGGAGTCTTCATGGCCGACCACCTCGAACCGCGTATCACGCTGCACCCGCTATCCTCGCGGGTGCGAATCCTGGTCGGTGAGACGGTGATCGCTGACACTGGCAACGCGCTGGAATTGCGCGAGAAGGGCTATCCGCCGAGGCTCTACTTGCCGCGCGCCGATGTGGCGATGGCGGAGCTCTCGGTTTCTCACACCGTCACTCATTGTCCGTTCAAGGGCGACAGTACCTATTACTCGCTGCCGGATCTTCCTGATATCGCCTGGAGTTACGATCACCCCATCGAGGAGGTGCAGGCGATCGCCGGGCGGCTGGCGTTCGATACCGACAAGGTCATGTTGGAGGTGGAGTGATTCAGACGAACGGCTCGTCGCCAACCTGATTCTCTCGTCGATGCACAACGCTCCGTCGTGCTCTGCTTCAGAGATAAACCGATAGAGAACAGTAGCTTGGCGTTCGCCAGATGGTTAGAATCCTGCAGTTTGCTGCACCGCGCTCCTCCATCGGGCGCGGTGCAGCATTACCTTTCCCTTATCAAGGCTCAGTACTCCGGTTGGACGAATCACCTCGCTTGATTCCTTTCCGTACAGGCTGCACCAGGAGTCATGACAGTGGTTGTCCCTTCGAACATCGCGCCGGTGATGAGTGTACTGCTATGCCTCGTGCTGGCCTCCTGCGTCAGTCGTTATCTCAAGTCTCCCCGCATGAAAGGTCGCATTGGCGAGTGGCGAGTGCGCTGGATGGCGCGTCGACTCGGCAAGCAGGGCTATCGGGCCTTGCACAATGTCACCCTCAAGACCGAGAGCGGCACCACCCAGATCGATCATGTGCTGCTGTCGCGTTTCGGCTGCTTCGTGTTGGAAACCAAGAACATGAAAGGCTGGATCTTCGGCAGTGAGCACGAGGCGAACTGGACCCAGCAGTTTCCTCGACAGTCGTTCAGCTTCCAGAACCCGCTACGTCAGAACTACAAGCATCTCAAGGCACTGGAGACGACGCTTGGCGTGACTCCCGAGCATCTGCATTCGGTGATCGTCTTCGTCGGCAACGCCAGGCTCAAGGGTGAGATGCCAGCCAACGTGACGCGCGGTACTGACTTCGTTTCCTTCGTACAGTCGTTCAAGGCCCCCATCTTCAGCGAGGCGCAGGTCGAGGCCATGCATGAGGCGCTGCTGACGGGGCGGCTGGCGCCGACTCGGGCGACGCAGCGTGCTCATGTGCAGCATCTCAAGCAGCGCAATGATCCACAGGCGAGACGTGAATGCCCGAAATGCGGTAGCCGTATGGTGCTGCGTACTGCCAAAGCAGGTGTACGTGAGGGCCAGCAGTTCTGGGGATGCTCGGCCTATCCGGAGTGTCGCGCGACACAGGCGGTGTGATGACTGCCTTCACGGCCCCGAACGAGGCAACATCCAAACTTGAATTTCGCTGACAGGCACTACCATCGCTCGGCACGGCGGCACTGCTTTTGAATGTGTTGACGTTGCTGCTGCAACCTCGTCCAGCCTTTGCCTTCGAGACCGGCTTGCTGTAGCTGCTCCTTGAGTATGACTGAGTCGGATAGATCAGCGAGCATGGTAACCATCTGTTGAATTTGGCGCTTCACAAACGGATAACTGAATCGGCACTCCTCCGAAAAGGCCTGCCAATCGCGCGGTAGCAGCTGCATCGAATTGAACTCCCCGCCGAGGGAGAAGGCCATGTCTGAATCGTAACCGAGCACTATGGTGCCAACGAGGTCATAGGCTGGGGCGATCTGCCAACGACCTCGGGAGTCCTGTAACAAGGACACGTTCTTGGCATGGCCGTCACTGTTGCCAACCAGCACATTGAATATTTGCCAGCGAAGCAGCTGCTGAATGGATGCCGCTGAGGGTCGGCAGGCTTCGCGGACTGTTTGCACGATCTCTCCGAAACGTGGCCCACCGTAAGCCTGGTATTTCTGATTCCGCGACACGCCCATGGCCTGACACAGATCCTCCTGATGCAAACGCTCGACGTGTCCGCTTTCAATACCCAAGCGGTCGTAGCGTTCGACCATCAAGTAAGGATGTCGGCCGGCATAGACCATCGTGGTCCTCGGGCAGGCTATTCCCCCCAAGCGTGCCAGATTGTTCAGATACAGCTCATTCAGAATGACTTGCTCACGCCCTTCGACGGCGAATTTCAAAATATGGGTAGAGGGTTCGATTCCGATAGGTAAGTAGAGTGTATCGTTCCACAGTCGCACAGGGATCTTGTCCTGCGCGCCGGCCAGCGAAAGACGAGGGCGTTTGGCCAGAGCTCCTTCATTCATCAGGGCATACCGCTCGCGAGCACCTGCCCATTGCGCAAGTCGATCGAGCGGCAACTCGCGGTAGTTGTCATCGAGGGATGACGGTAGGGTTCTTGACGGCGGCATGTGATCGCTCGGAAGGATCGTCAGCGCACCAGCACAATCGCCGCCGATGGTCGCCAGTAGCGAGAAGTCGTCGTCTGGTATACCCAGGCGCTTGATCAGCGCCGCCCGGGCTTGCTCTTCAGGCAGCAAATTTGCGAACCAGTGATGCGCCAGAAGGTCTTGGGGCTGCCAAGCCTTTTGGCTTAGAGGCAAGCTGTACGAAATGGCATGCCCGTTCTGTCGCCAGGTATCGTTGTATTCGAAGCCCATCAGTCGGCCATCCGTGCCGCGCCACAACGTCCCTACATGCTGCGTGTCGCGCCATACGTTCAACGAATCCGGCAATATCATGATTCGGATCCCTCCGGTGGAACAGCGGACAGCTCGATGCCTAGCGTATCAAGTACGATCAATATGCGACCCAACCCGCAGCTGTCACGGCCGTTTTCCAACTCACTCAGAAAGCGAATGCTCAACCCGCAAAGACCTGCGAGGGTTTCAAGATTTAGCCCTTGCTGCTTGCGAGCGCGGCGAATCAACTTGCCAAGCGTTGCGGCATCATGAATGGGAACTGCTTGCGATAGGGGCATGCTAAGACCTTTCACGATAAGAAAGCGGGTTGTTGTAAACAATTTAGTATACTTAAAAATTTCCCTATAGGGATAATTGGGTGGATATACTGGAGTAGTCCTGAATTTTTCCCTATAGGGAAAATAGTTGGTGTGCGGGTTGCAAGTGCTGCAATTTTTCCCTTTCAGGACAATTTGGGGCGATCAGTCTGTCAAAGTGTCAAGGAGATCATCGCACCACGCATGAACTGCTAATGCTCCATCCGTGTGTACAGGCTCGGACAGCCTACTGTACCTCCTGACTCATCCTGGTTGCCGAGCGTGAGATGGCGCAGGTGGACTCTGAGTGCAACACCGCAAGTGATGGAGGGTGATACATCGGGGTTGGGCTATCTCTAGCCCGTCGACCACCTGCGCTTCGGCTTCGATAGGCGACAGCCAGTATGCGAGTATGCGATCTTCGCCTTCAGCGTCGCTTCATCAGCTCCAGAAGTACCTCACCATGTATCTCACCCAGCACATGCGTGTAGTGATGTGTCAGTGTTTGAGAGTTGCGGTGCCCGATCAACTTGGCGAGTAACTCGAGACGGTGACCTCGTGCCTTGGCATCTCTTTCCAGTACGTCGTAGACCGCTCGGCGGCAGTTCGCCAGTGCTGCAGGAGTGAAGGACCAATGTCCTCGGCAGGTGGAGGAAAGGCGATCCAGAAGCTGAGGGTAGTCGTCGCTGTAGAGGCGCAGTACGAGCCACGAGATTGCATTGTGCCTCAAGAGATGAAAGTCGAAGTGGATGTCCTCCAGCTCCAATCCGGGTGTGAGAGCACCGCGGAGAGACTGCCGGGCCCATGCCATGAGCGGGGTCAGCAAGCTCTCTCTTGAATAGCCCAGCGGAGAGCTTTCTGGCCCCAGCAAGGCAATGTTCTTCAAACGCTGCTGGCCAGCAAAGGACTCTCGGCGCCTATCAATCCATTCTTTCACCAGCGTCATCAATTCTGGGGATATCAAAAGGTGAAGAGGAACGCTGCGACGAGCATTTGCGGTCTTCCCAGCATGGATTTCTACGTAACAGTAGGTGGGGCCGTCATCTCCCGGCTGATTGATGATGACGTCATGCAGTGTCAATGCCATGACTTCTCCAGCTCTCAGGCCCCCGTAGTAGCCAAGGAGGAAGGCGATCAGCCAGCTGCGCCGCAATCCACTCCGTCTTCGGGAGAGCGCCCGGGTCAGATGTTCCGCCTCGTGCGGCATGATCAGATGTGTACGCAATGTACTGATGAAGCGACCTCCCTCACCCTGCACGGGGGGAATACCCGTTAATCGATCGTTACCTTGGCAGAAGCTGATGAACTGATTGAACGTCTGGAAGAAGTTGTGGGACGTCGAAGTGTCCCAGCCTTTCTGAGTCGGTAGCTGTTCGCTGATCGCCTCCATCAGTTCTCCATCCCAGAGCGTCAACCATGGGATATCGGGCAACATCATCATGGAGGTGGGCGTCAGACGACTCAGGTAAGTTCTGAGCGTGCTGGCTTTGTTGCCTTGAGTGCTCGATTGATAAGACAGCCATAGCAGTATCCAGAGTGGATAGCTGTCTTCGCCCAGCATGTGTATCAGCTTCTTCGCGTAGCGAGACGTAATGGCGTCATGCCGCTGGATCGCAGATTCCCCTCTGGGGGTTATCAGACCTTCATGCTCCAGTTCGGTGATATACGCATACAGTTGGTTGCCTGCTTTCACATACCAGTCTGTTGATAGTTGATCCTGCCTGTATCGAGGGGAGGTTGATGGTGACGATTCGTTACTCCTGACGCCTCCTCCCATAAGGAGTTCAGGGGTGTGAAGATCGGTCTCGATGTCTTCCGGTTCAGAGGCATCCATGGCGCCGGAAGCGCTTGACGTACCGGAGGTAGGGAGGGATGCCGCCGATAAAAAGAGGCTTTCGTCATGCTGCCAAGGAGAACGCCAGCTACACACCGGCAGGGGATAGCGCCGAAGCAGCTGTGACCAGAGGGGCGCAGGGCCCAACAATGTCGTGCACCGAAAGGCATGACGAAGCAATGATCGGACACTCTTCAGCGAAGCGGAGGAACCAGTCCTGCGTGGTGCCTGGCTATCTAGCAGCTGTGACAGACCGGTGACCAAGAGCTGATCCAGATGGGCAGCTCGCGCTTCCAATGGACTGTTTAGATCCAGCGTAGCATCCGAGGAGAACCACCATACATCTGCTCGCTGAGAGGAGGGGGCTGATGATGGGGCAGGGGACTGACGGCAAGCCCTGAGTAGCCTCCTGAGATGATTCGGGATTTTTAGCCGGTAATGGGCTGGATGTGTTCGAGATAACCCTGGCAGGCAGCCGATGAACCAATGGTGGGGACCGCGCTTGGTGTTCAGGCGTGGCAGATGCTCTGAGCTCAAGTTCAGCAAAGTATGGCGAATCACTTCTTCCTCCATCCCCAGCAGGGTACCCATGCTCAAGGCCAGGAAGAGAAGAGACTGCTCTGGCGTGCATTGGTTAGCGGGAATGCTCTGCAGGGCGCGTACCGAATCCAGCACCCGTTGCTGAACCTTGATATCTCGTGATGAGGTAGCCGCGGATGAGGGTCTGACCGGACGCTTGATACTGGTCGGAATCGTAGCCTCGAAGTCAGGCTCTCGGTTGAGATGAGTCAGTACAAGCGCGACTTCCTTGGTGACCTTTCGGGAGCTGAAGTCGAGTTCAGCTTCCTTGGTAAGCTGGATGGCGTTGCGAATCAAGGCTTGTACAGCTCGCTGGTTCAAGCGTGTGGCATTGTGTCGAGCGCGAGACGGCTTGGTGGAAGGCGCACTTTGCGCTCTAGCCTGTGCTCTGGTTACCTTTTTCTTATGCCGTCGCCAGGCGTAGCGTGCGACATTCTTGCGGAAATGTCTGAGCTCTTCAGATGAGGAGAAAAGGGGATGAGCTGGATCATCCCAGCGACGGAATATCCTACCCAGTGTTTTCGAAAGCTCGATCGGAGACAGCTTCGGAGTTGTAAGCTCTTGGTGCGTGGCCTGGGCAGGTACATCGGTTTTCTTCCGAAGATCAATGGTGGTAACAGCGCTCATCCTCTATCTCCTTGAATGGCTGGTCCGGCGTGCTCAATGGGCCATGGGAGGTCGTCTCTGTGAAGCAGATCCGGTGTCAAGCCGCATAGTCTGGCGATATCGGTTAGTGCGCTTCGTGTCGCCGATTGAATCAGGCTCCGATCACTGGCCGGGGATTGGAGTGAGTGCCCCTGGGTGGTGTGCCCAGCGAGTGCGCTAAATTCAGCGTGAGAAAGTCGCGATTGGAGCGCGGTGAGCATGCTGTGGCGCGTGATATTGGAAGGCTGGTGGCCCCACTGGCTCAATTCAGTTGCCAAAGGCGAAGGCATGAATGTTGGAAGATCCTTGAGCCACTGTCGCCAGTCAGCATGCTGCATGCGTTGCTGCGTCAACATCATTGTCGAGGCATTGAACTTCCATTGAACGGGGTAGGCGACTTGTTCATGCCTAAGAAAGTCTGCTTTGCCACCGTGGCGTTTCCACCATCGTTGCCATTCCTCCCGCCACTCATGCTGAAGCCGGAGCAATGTGCCAAGGGCAGGGACAAGTGGAATTTGGCGGCTTTCCTGTGCCCGAGCCGAATCCTTGTCGCGTAGCCAGAGCGTATTTTCCAGCTGCTCACATTGGGTTTTGGATCCAATTGGGCGAGCCAAGGTGCAGAGCTGCCATGCAAGTAAGGTCAGCGCTCCCAGTATCTGACCTTGCCGGGCAATGGCTTCGCCGACTGCCCGTAAGTCGCGACTACGATTCCCTTGTGAGGTAATCAATGAGGTAACCAGCATGGCGTGGTTCTTGGTAAGTTGCGTCAGCAAATGAAGCGGACGTTTGAAATAGCTCGGCTCCTGGGCTTTTGTGGATCCCACGGTGTGATCTTCGCGAGGTGTACGACAGTCTTCTTCTAATAAGGGAAATAGGCCAAGCGCAGCTTGAGCCGAGAGAAAAGCCTTCTGAATCTTGTGCAGAGGTATCGTTCGATACGTTGCCGGGGCAGAGAGCGAAAGCGGGAGCTCGCCTCGCAACCAGGTCGCGATCACTTCATCTTCACAGGCAGGTATCACCCAATGATGATGACTGGCGGACACGCGTCTCAACGTCAGAGTACTTCCGGGACGGTTATCCCCCCAGCGCTTGAGTTTTTTCTCGATCAGTGATTTCAGTGCTTTGAAGGGCTGGGCGCCGGGGAGCCATGCCTTTTCGGCCATGAGTGACTGATTGAGAGCGTTGGGCAAGGGCAACGTGATGATGGTTTCGTTAGGTGCCTTGTTGACAGAGTAATGGAGTAGCCCCTCCTCCGGTGACCAGCTGGGAACTTGATCCAGTGTCTGGCAGATGATCCACTCACGATTGCTATCGCTATTGAGGGGCAGCTTGGGGGATCGGGAGATTACCGTCGTCTGCAGCAAGCGCTCAGGTGCTATTCCACTGCAAAGTAGAATGCTAAGAAATGCCAAGGCTTGTCGGTTTGCAATAGCACTCTCAGATTCTATGAGAAATTCCTCATCTTTCGGTGGTTGGAAGATACGTAAAGCTGCTAGAACCTCTTCTTGTGGGCGTAGGCTGATGTCTGCAGATGTCTTGAGACTGCGGGCCTGTTGCAAGAGCTGTACGCTCTCAAGGTGAAGCGCCTGATCGCCTTGTGAAAGCAGCGTGTTATGGAATAGCTCTTTCACTGGGTCGAGGGGTGAGATACTGCTTTGGTTCAGATCATTAGATGATGATTCATTCTGATGTTCATTGTCATCCGTGAGCTCTTCATCATCCTCTATTAAGGCATGGTCAAGTGCTTGGATTGACCTGTCAAGGGAGCGATAGTCGGTATATTCAGCATGAATTTTGTAAGATTTGTCACTGGCCCAAAGTGGCGAATCACGAAGAATGGTATCGACATGTTGACGTCTTTTTTGATTTTCATTGCGAGCTCTATGCTGTTTTCTTATTGGGCTACGAGTGAGCTGGCTCGACTGATAAATTTCGTCAAGCAAAGCGCGTGTCGCTTTCTTATTGCGCAGATGGTTGGGATGCTCCGATGGACGATCAGTTGCTTTATCATAGGCATGAAGAAACTGTTCGAGCAGCTCCAAATCAGCATCGGAAAAATGCTCCGGAGGAGGAACTAACTGCTCTCCCAGGGTAGGGGAAATGGGTCTGGGGAAACTGTTTTGAATATCATCCAGGTCGCCCCAGTTAAGTAGCCGCTTAAGCGCCTTTCTAAGCTCAAGTATCTGGGTGTAATATTTGATGGCAGAGCCACGTCTTACAGTACGACGTGGCTGACAAAAAATCAGTCTAAGCAGCTTTCGGATACTGCTTACGCGAGGATCAGTGAGCGATATAAATCGGTAGTTCACCGTGTAATGAAGGCAGTGAGACATTCTATGATTTCGATGTGACTCATCTTCCATAAAAAATTGGCTTTCTAGAAACTCTTCTACTTGGGGCACAAGGTCTGGCTCCGAGTAATCGGCGGCAAAGAGGCGAGCACTGAGGCGATATTCTGAGGCAATCAAGGGTGGGAGGCTCCTCTTGAGCCACTCCGGTACAAGGGGCCAGCGGGACCCGATCGCATTGAGGTCGTAATTAGCCAATATTTGGTCAGGTAGTTGGTGTTCACTCACGTGAAAGCCTCCTGTTTATCAGTCAATCAAAGCTCATAAAGCCAATCAATTTGCGAATCTGAGTCGTTTTCCCTCTTATTGTTCGAGTACTTGTTTTTTTCTTTTATATTGCTTTGCTTGTTGGTATCTGATTCCTGCTTCCTATTATCTTTTCTTTTGCTATGGGTGTTCTTCTTACTTGTTTTAGCGACAGTGGCGCCGTTTGCTATATTTCTATCTTTAGATGCATTACTTTGACTTTTATTAGCGCTATCCGTTATTGTGTTCATAAACTTTCTAATCGAGTCAGTGGAATAGCGATATTTGAACATTGATGAGATTTGCTTGTGTGTTATTGGCAAGTTTTGTTGAGTGACTACATTGCTCCATGCGTATTGTAATCTTTCATCACTAATGAAGTTTCTGAGTATATTGTTCCATAACTTCTTCTCGTTAATATTGATATCGCCAGTGGTATGTAGGTTGTGGATATTGATCCATTCCCAGCCAAGCTCGAGCAGAGGCTGTAGCACCTGGTAATAGAATCTCACCACCTGGACTTCATCTTCGTTGAGTCTGCCGATATCGATCTCGATGCAAAATACACTTTGTGAGACGGGCACTTTCTGTGTGGATACGATGGCTTTGATGACATGAAAATTCACGAACTCCTCGGAAGTGTGAGTCGACTGAACGTTGCTGCGGAAGCGGACAGGCGCTATGGGCAGGCTCTCTGTCGCGACCGTTGGTCGAAAAGCATGCTCCTCGTTCATAAGCTCGGCGGTGTCCACCTCGAGTACTCGCTGATAGATGACAAGCGTCTTGTCAGCGCTGATTTTCACTAGTGACGGTGTATAGGTAGCATCTGGCATATTGATGACTCCAACGATAGGCAAAGGGGGGCCGAGACGTATGAGAGAATCATTCGTCGAGTTCATGTCCAGCAAACGCGAGTAACTTTGAGTAGTGATGATCAGTCGAGTAATACACCCGACCTGTAGAACGATATCTCTGAGAGTACTACCTCCTGATATGTCTAATCTGAATCAATGTGTACTAATAGCATAACTCAAGTAGCAAGAATCTACTGCATCAGTTAACCGTCAAAATCGACCGTTTCGCGAGCATTAGGGCTTTTTAGCGTCAATATTGGTAGTGATTTTTTATTATGACTTTGCGTTTGATTGCTTTTCTCAATTCATCGATTATTGAACGGTAATGTACTGTTCGTGTTTATCAAAAGTCATTGGCACTGTTTTCGAAGGGGTCTGCGACCCGAATATACTCCGTCAAGGTGCTGAGATGCCTGTGACCTGTTACGCGTTGTATCTGCTCCAGGCTCTTCCCCCGCAGATGAGCTTCAGTGATCAGGCCAGCACGCATGCTATGTGTGCTGAATCCCCGTGAAGCCAGGTTTGACCGCTCAAGCCCTCTGATCAACGCATTCTGAAATGCAGTTCGAGAGAGTTTCGAGCCTCCTGGCCTGCCGCCCAGCGAGACGCTGCGAAATACCGCACCTCTCTGGATATGGGCGGCTTCTAGCCAGCGATACAGGAGATTGACTGGGCAGTAGGGGAGCGAGGTATCCGCATGGTGAATGGCTTTGACTTCATGTCGTCCTTCTTGATTGGTCTTGCTGCGGGCGAGCCTGACCAACACGCCTCGTGTATCCCATGTGAGGTGCTCGACACGAAGGTTGAGGACTTCGCTGTAACGAAATGCTCCATAGAACGTCAGGCAGAACATGGCGGCGTCGCGCAGATCTCGCAACTCGCTCAAATTCAGGCTATTCAGCAGCTGATGCAGATCGTCTCTCATCAAGGCTGGTGCACGTTTCACCGGCACTTCATTGAGGCGTGCACAGCCGCGCATGACCCCCTTGATCATTTGCTCATTGCCCAAGGTGGGGCAATTCATGACAAGGTGCCAACGCCGTAACGAGCACAGCTGCCGCTTGAGCGTATTCGGTTTATAGCCGTCCTCGAAACACCGGGTGAGATAGTTGGCTATCTCCGTGTCGGTGCTGGGGAGGGTGCCGCCACGTCTGAGAAACATCCGTATGTCGCTTTGGAAGGCTCGGATGGTACTCGGTGCAAGGCTTGCCATTATCAGCTTTCGTGCCGAGACCGTCAGGCAAAGTCCCGGCAGAGAGTCCTGGTTTCCCTGATAGGGGATCACTTGCATTGCCTGATGTCTTCGTCTTTGAGGCGGGTGAATGCCTGTCGGTGGTCTGGACACCATGAGGGATCTCCATCGATGTCGAAAAGTTGGAATGATGGCCGACATGCGCTTGTGAGGCGGCCAACCAATTTCACGCTATCACTCTTCGTAAATCAGCCAACCCGAAATGCATGCCTCAGAAGGCATGGAAAGTCGAGAGTCACGCATGCTTAGGGTTATTGGAGGGATACCACTAGCAAGTGCATGATATGTGAGTGTTATCTCTGGGATGAGGTTGAAGAAAAGTGAAATCATCTGCCTGGTCGTGCAGGCGGTGCAGCCGAATCGCTGCCTGTGGTCAGAGCGATACCAGGCGCGCCAAGAAGGCGTTGGAGAACGCCACATCATTTGCCAGATCGAGAGTCATCTCTCGTATTCCCTCTGATAGGCTCACACACTCACTCATGGGGGCCTGAGCATGTGGCGCGCCATGCATTTCAATCGTGGGGAGTTCTCCGCTCGTGCCAGGGTCGTTGGAGGCTATCGAATCTGTGGCTGGATAGACGATTGGGGCGGGTGTTGTCGGGGAAGAGAAGGGATCCAGTTGGATCGCAGCATGCTCGTCGGGTAAGTCGTCAAACAGCCGGTAGGCGTAGTGCCGTAACGTGCTTTCGTTGTGTGCATAGAAATAGCACGCATCATCTTGTGCATGTCGACGCCGTATGATTCGGCCTAGCACCTGACGAAAATACTGTTCGGTCCTGACGTGGCTGAGGTAGCAACATACCTGCAAGCGGGGAATGTCGATCCCTTCACTGACCATGTTGACGGAGACAATCCACGAGGTATGGCCGTAGCGAAAGGCCTCAAGTCGTGCGTGCGCCCCTTCCGTCTGGCTGGTTACCAGACACACCGTCTGTCCCATCTGTTTCAGACAATCAGCGATGTCTTCCGCATGGGAAATGTTGGATGCCACCACCAATCCTGCGGCGGTCGGGTCTTTCTCCTGAAGCTGTCGCAAGCGTTGGCAGCTGACGTCCAGCAAATGCTGCTGAGGCCCGGGGTGACGCAGCAAGGCGGCGTAATGCACCCCTGGGTGACGCAGCAAGGCCGGGATGCTTTGGTAATACAGTGTCTCGCGCTGCGCCTGCTGCTCAGCCACCAGACGTATGTCGTCGTTATCTATTAAATAGATCTGGGGAGTACGGCAGACATCATCCGTGATGGCATCACGCAGGGGATAAGTGAAGTCTGGGATCAGCGCGAGGCGGTCACTGTCCGCCGATGGCAGGGTTGGCACCGATGGCTCGGACGCTGAGGCGTCTTCATGGCTCGGTGCCATATAACGCAGCATCGGAAGGCAACTGCCATCAGTGCGCCAAGGAGTGCCTGACAAGGCGAGCGTAAAGCGAACATCGCGCTCCAATGCCAAGAGCGCCAACCCCCATTGATTGGCGCCGGTGGCTGCTGAGCTGGTGTAGGCGTTTTTTGCGGCGCATGCTGTCGCGCCGGCGGCATGGTGGCTTTCGTCCCAGACCAGCAGGACACGCCCTTGGCGACAGAGTTGCTTGAGGTCCTCCAGGCGGAAGCTGAGCGCTTGATAGGTCAGCGCGATACCGATGTCCCCCAGCCTGCCCTGCATGGGCCGCCCCAGAATTTGCGAAAACGTCTCGCGTGCACGCTCCACCACGGCAGAGGTGGGGCCGAGATAGATGACGTGATCAATGCTCCCGTTGAGAATCAGTTCCTCAGTTAGAACGGCTGCCATCAGCATCTTGCCCGCACCTGGGGTGGCCTGGCACAGGAAATGGGGCTGCTGATCCGAAAGCCGTTGAAGCGCTGTCTCAATACAACGCGCTTGCCAAGCTCTGAGTGTCGGGCTTGTCAGAGAGGGCAGTAATCGATTGATCTGACGCGGCGTCATGAGGCACCTCCAGCATGGCGTTTTGCAGAGAGCGCCAGCACGGCGGCCAGTTGTCCCTGGAGTTCACAGGCGCGCTGAATCGCATCCTCCTGAAGTGGAGCGATGTCGGGTTTCGCCTCCGGATAGTCCTTTGCCAGCTGATAGAGGTGCTCGGCTTCCGCCTTCGCGGCCCGCATAGATTTTTTCAAGGCTCGACGTTGTTCCTGCAGTGCTTTATCGAGCGGTAGATGCGATGTGCTGTCGGTTTTCGACGTGGCAAGATCCTGTCGATTGCTCGGCAGTGGGATATCCGGTGAGCGCTCGGAAGTGCTATCGATGAGTTGATAGACGCGGCGACGCTTGCCGATGGTGTCGGATTGCACAACGTGACCATCAATGACCAGGCGATCGATCAGGTCACCGACACGTTGCAGGACAATAATGGGTTTATAGCCCGCCAACTCTGGATGTTTCATCAGCTCGTTGCGGCAGCTGACTTTCGTGAAATGAGTCGGTTTATCCTTTAAGGCTTTCAGCCACTGCTGAAAGTGCTGTTTGATCAACTGACCTCGTCGATAAGCTGCTGCAGTCGAGGAGTCTTGGAATGTGGGAGAGCTTGAGGTGTGAGGAGAAGTAGAGCTGTGCTGATTCTCTGAGGTGGTGGTAGAAGACGAGTCGTGTGACGCCGAAGCCTCAGGCATCTTGGAAGACTCGGCTATTGCCTTGCCCGTAACAGAGGGCATATGAGGAGTAGATGAGGCTGTTGGGATGGTGTGAGAAGAATTCGAGGTCATGACAGCACCTCGCTGCAGTCGCCAGCGATACGTGCATGACAGTCTTGGGAAGGGGGATCGGGGTAGCCGCCATAGGGAGTGGGCAGATCGGGGCTACGCGGAGATGCCGTAGTCTGAATGACCATGGTTGAAGCTCCTAGAGTTGAGGAGCCGCACCCGCTGTCGCCAAACAGTGATGGGGGCGGCCGTACGCAGGTTGGCGAACCGGCACTCTAGGAAACCGGCAGACCCTAGGGTCTCCCACGCACGACCGCCATAACGCATGGCAGACACAAAAAAGCGCCTGTCATGGTCTGGGGCGCTTATGCGCCTAGAGGTATTCGAGTCGCCAAACCCGATCGGGGATTTTGCCCCGATGCTCAAAATTTAGCAGATGGTCGATGGGAGGTAAATATCACTTGTTCGATTCGTCACTGATAATCGGTCTGACGCTCCGACGAGAATGGAAGATCATCGGTTTCCGAAAGGATCTCTGAAGTGCCTAGTGCACTTGCACCCCTTCAAGCTTCCAGCAAGGGGGTGGCGCGATAACGTGACAGCGTCACCGACGGCCGCTCGCCAAACAGATGACGATAATCCTGCGCGAATTTTCCCAGGTGATAGAACCCCCAGTCATTGGCAATCTGGCTCACCGTACTGGTGCTGTCCGGGTCACATAGCCGACGTCGTACATGGTTGAGGCGGTTCAGGCGAATGAAGTGCATCGGGCTGATACCGAGAATGCTTACGAAGCTGTTGTGAAGCGTGCGCTGGCTGACATGGGCGATGTCACACAGGGTGTCGATGCTGATGGGGGCAGAAGCACTGCCATTCGCGTAGTCACGTATCTTCGCGACGACTTGACGCCGGTGGTGATAGCTCGGGTAGCGCTCAGGGAGAGGGGTCTTTTCGTGCAGGATGGTGTTGACTGCCAGAGATAGAATGTCCTGGTGGACCTGTACCTCGAACCCCGCACTTTGACGCTTGAGCAGGCATTCCATCAGGAAGGTGGCGGCCTGCCGAGTCTTGGATGATACCTCCAGACGCATCACCTGTTGTGGGTCTGCCTCCAGCAATGCCAGTGCCGACTCTCCCGCGACGTTCACCAGCCAGTCCCGCCGTATCACCAGACTATAGATCGCGAAGTCATCAGGCGTGGTCAGTTCAAAGTCATGGTCTCCCGGCTGACACATGATGTCCTGCGTTTGCAGAGAGTAGCCATTGATACGGCAAGGTACCCGAGCTGCCGGGATGCCCAGCCACAGCGAATCCGGCCAGACATGACATTGCTGCCCGAGCGCATGACTGGTGTATTCCTTGAATACCTGCATGTGAGGCAGGTGAAGTTCATCGATACGGCCATAGAATCTTCCCTCGCCGTATTGTTCATATTCCTGTGACCAATCGGTCAGGTTGCCGGCCTGTTCATTGACGTCCCATGCCTCCCGCGTGCACTTGCCTGGTGCGAGTGAATCTTTCCTGTTCTTCCCTGTGGCATCGTCTGCGCCTGCTAGTGACACATATTGTGGCATATCGCGTGTAACTCATTGTTTTTCGTGGTTAAGCAAGGTTTGCCGGATGCTGATAACGCTCTCCCTTGCTGTGTCGTTAGTCTGTACATGCAACTTTCGCGCACATCTTCAAAGAGGGAGCGGGGTTTCGGAATATCGATTCGCATACCCATGCCTGTTTCTTCCGCGAAGTGGCACCGAGACCACAAGGACAAGAATCGCCGAGGAGGGCATGGCTTCGACAATGAGGCCGCCCTTCATGTGACATCGCGAGGCAGTGAGTATTTCGCAGCGTCCCGGCCTTTCTGATGTCAGCGAGGTAGTGAGATGTATACGGACACTCTTACAAATCAAATAAAAATTGAGTTGGCGCGCTGTCTGGAGAAATGGGGCCTATCGAAACAGGCTCAGGTATCGCTCCTGACCCTGTCGGAGAACGCGACCTTCATCGCTGAGGAGAGTGCGACAGGTCGCAAGATCATCATTCGTGTCCATCGGCCGGACTATCACTGCCGAGAAGAGATCGAGTCTGAATTGGCCTGGATACGCGCTATTCGGGTGACCACCGAGGTCAACACGCCAGCCCCTTTGCCGACTAAGACGGGGAGCCCTGTGCTGAGCATTTCCGTGGGCGAGCTGACATTACTGGTGGTGGCCTTTGAGCATGCAGCGGGGGCTGAGCCAGATATCGGTGACGGCTTGCCGGAATGGTTCGAGCGTCTCGGGGCTGTCACTGCGACCTTGCATGCGCACAGTCGTCGTTGGCAGTTGCCAGAAGGGTTCGTGCGCAAGCATTGGAATCTCGAGACGATGATCTCTGCGCAAGGGCTATGGGGGGATTGGCGTAATGCCCCCAGCATGACGATGAACGAGGCTCACACCATCAGTGAGGCCATCCCCTACATCAAGTCAGAGATCGCGTTATACGGCACGGCACCCCATCGCTATGGCCTGGTGCATGCCGACCTGAGGCTGACCAACCTGTTGGTGTCGGGAGAGGGCATGTCGATCATCGACTTCGATGATTGTGGCTTCTGCTGGTATGCCTATGACTTCGCTGCCGCCATCAGCTTTCATGAGACAGACCCCTGTGTTCCGCAATTGCGGGACGCCTGGCTCAAGGGCTATCGCTCGGTTGCTGAATTCTCGGCAGCGGATGAGGCGATGCTCGACACCTTCATTCTGATTCGCCGCATCTTGCTATGTGCCTGGTTGGCAACCCATCAGGAGAGCCAGGAAGGCCAGGCGTTGGGCAGTGACTTCAGCCGCGATACCGCGGTGATGGCACAGCGCTATATGACACAACGTGGCCATCCGGTACGCGATGGCTACCTACCTGATGATCTGCAACGACACCACAATGTGAGGATGGCGTGATGGAAAAGGTACGCGGGATTCTGGATCAGAACGCCTTCAGCATGGCGCACATCGACAAGGCAGATGCGCGAATCGGCGCACTGGTACGCAAGCGGCTGGAAACGGTAGGGCCTACATCCATGCTCTTCTATGAGGAGCCGCTGCACATCGTACGAGGGGAGCGGGTCTGGTTGTTCGATGATCAAGGCAAGCGTTACCTGGATGTCTACAACAATGTGCCGTCCATCGGCCACTGCCATCCTCGCGTGGTCCAGGCGGTCGCCGAGCAGATGGGGACCCTTAACGTGCACAACCGCTATCTGCACGAAGGCATTCATCGCTATGCCGAGCGCCTACTGGACACGCTGCCGCACACGCTCAATCGGCTGGTCATGATGTGTACCGGGAGTGAAAGCAACGACATGGCGCTGCGGCTGGCGCGTGGCTGGACGGGCCGGCAGGGTATCATCGTCACCGAGGCGGCCTATCACGGCAACACGGCGGCCGTGACCGAGGTGTCACCGTCTTCCTACAAGCAGGGCACGCCACCGGATCATGTCCATATCCTGCCGATTTCCGAGATGTCCCAGCAATCGGACCCCGCAGCCTGGCTCACTGAGCAGGTACGGCATGGTATTGAGCAGCTGGATGCTCGGGGCTACGGATGTGCGGCCTTGCTGGTGGACTCGATCTTTTCCAGCGATGGCATCTACGCGGACCCCGACGGTTTTCTAAAGCCCGCGGTCGAGATGCTGCAGGCACAGGGAGGGCTATTCATCGCTGATGAGGTCCAGCCCGGCTTCGGGCGCACGGGGCAGGGGATGTGGGGCTTCTCGCGCCACGGCGTGAGGCCGGATGTGGTGACCATGGGCAAACCGATGGGCAATGGCTTCCCGATGTCCGGGCTGGCGGCACGTGAGGAGTTGCTGGCGGTGCTGAACGCCGATATGGGCTACTTCAATACCTTCGGCGGCTCACCGGTGGCCGTGGCGGCGGGCACGGCGGTGCTGGACGTGATCGCCGAGGAAGACCTGATGGCCAATGCCACACGTCAAGGCGAGTACTTCAAGCGACAGCTCCAAGATATTCAGGCACGTTTCGAGGAGGTGAGCGATGTACGAGGCGCCGGGCTGTTCCTGGGATTGGATCTCTGTGACCCGACGCGTGACGGAGCGCCGGACGCCCAGCGCACCACGGCGTTGATCAACGACCTCAAGCGCAATGGCGTCTTGATCGGCGGGGCCGGCAAGTCCGGCAGTACCTTGAAGATTCGCCCGCCACTGTGCATCGAACGCTCGGAAGCCGACCTCTTCCTGGACAGGTTTGAGCAATCCTTGAGAACGACTTCCAGGTAACCCACTCGCAATACGTCATGGATCATCGGTGAATAACTCCGCTTCGGTGCGGCAGGTTGCAATTGATAAGCAGGGTATTGCACTGGCTCGTGAGCTAATGGCTCATGATGTAATTGCTGCAGGCGTCTGGCGAGACTTTTCGATGAGGTGATATGCGCTTCTTCCTTGGCCTATTACGTGATTCATCGGCCTGGGGGCAACGCTTGCCAAGGTGCAAGCCTTCCGCGAGCGGTTGCTGGAGGAAAGTGGCAGCGAGTCTCGTGGATCTGATGGAAGCTGCTGATGAAGACACCGGCCCGTCATGACTGACGTCTTGTTTTAAAACCATGAGCTGCAACGCATCAAGGGGAGCCTCGGCTCCCCTTGATGCGTAAGCATGAGTGGATCTAGTCGAGGGTCAGAAGTCCATGGTCAGCCCAAGGTTCAACCGGCGGCCATCCAGCACCACGCCGTAGGTGTCATTGGTGACTTCCTTGTCAGCGATGTTGTAGAGGCCAGCCTTGACGCGAGCGCTCTCGTTCAAGGCATAGACGACACCCACATCGAAGAAGGTATAGCTCGGCGTGCCTTCGCTCATGCTGGTACGTGACAGGTAATCACTGGTTTCGCCACGGTAGTTCCCCTGTGCCCACAGGTTGAGGTCGTGAGTAGCCTGCCAGTCGAGTGCCACGTTGAGCATATGTTCCGGGACCTTGTTCAAGGGCTCGCCCTTGAATTCACCACTTTTCTGCTCGGAGTCGGTGTAGGTGTAACTGGAACTCAGGTTCACGCTTGGCGTGATGGCATAGTCCAGTGACAGCTCGATACCCTGCATGACAGCTTCGTCGATGTTGCGGTAGGTGCTGACGAAATAGTAATCAGTGCCGGCATAGCTGCACTCGCGGAAGGCGGGATCGGAGAAACCTTCATCCGGGCCCTGGCAGAGGCGGTCTTCGGAGATCTTGTCCTTGAACTGGGTGTAGAACAGGGTGGCGCCGGCGCTGAGCGTGCCAGACTGGTTCTGGAAGACGGTGCCCAGCTCGTAGTTGGTACTGGTTTCCGGATCCAGCTCCTCGTTACCGATGATGACAGCGCTGCCCCGACCGGTTCGACGTCCAAAGCCCTCTGTCGCAGCGGATAGGCTCGGCTGACTATAGCCCGTGGAAACCCCGCCCTTGAGTGTCCATTGCGGGTCAAGGTGATAATTGGCGTAGACGCGCGGCGAGAGATGTCCGCCAAACAGCTCGTCATCGTCGTAGCGCAAGCCGGTGGTGACGTTGAGGTCCTCGGTCAGACTCCATTCCATCTCGACGAATAGCGCCGCGATCCAGCGATCGACGTTATCGACGGCCCCCGGGACATTCGAATCCAGCAAACCATTGGTCTCATCGGTCAGCTGCTCGAATTTGTACTGACCGCCGAAGGTCAGCATATGGTCGCCCCAGAAGTGCGTGGTCTGGTTGTTGAGCGTGGTGACTTCTTCGCGTTTCTCATCATCGGAATCCAGCACGTTCTCCGAGATGTCGTGCTGCAGATAGGTGTCCGTGAGGAAGCTGCCGTAACTTCCCTTGTGGCCAAGGGTATAGACATCCTTGTCGTAGCGATAACGACTGGTTTCGGAATCATCTGCGATGCTCACGCCAGCATTGTGAGTGTATTCTTTCTTGGAGGCGGTATAGCCGAGCGTGAACGCATTGTCCTCATCTGGTGTCAGCGTGAACTCGGCACCTCCTTGACGTGTGTCGCTGTCGGGCATGCTTTCAGCATTGTCGCTACCGCCCTGGTAATCGCTTTCTTCATAACCGGTCCAGTTTCCGTGGACCTTGAGACCGAGCAGGCCTTCGATGAGCGGCCCGCTGGTATAGAAGCTCAGTTGCTGCCCGTCATTGCTGATGTCGTTGAGCGAATGGGTGTATTCCGTCGTGACAGACCCCGACCAATCATCCGCCACTTTTTTTGTGATGATGTTGATGACGCCGCCCATGGCTTGTGAGCCGTACAGCGATGACATCGGTCCGCGAATCACTTCCACTCGCTCGATCATCGAGATCGGGGGGAGGCCAATCTGCTTGCCTTCATCATTGCCATTGGTATTGACGGAGCGGCCAGCCGAGAGAGGGCGGCCATCGATCATGTAAAGCGTGTAGCTGTTGTCCATCCCTCGAATACTGATGTCCTGAGAATTCCCGCCCCCCGTGACATAGACGCCAGGCACATTATCCATGGCATCTGTGATGTCCGTGTACGACTGCTTGTTGAGCTGCTCGCCGGTAATGACCGAGATACTGGCAGGGGCATCCGAGATCACCTGTTCGTAGCCGGAAGCTGTCACCACCACAGGTTCCAACTGGCTGGAGTCGTTAGCCTGTACGCCAGCAGGTAGGCAAGCGGCGGCGATACCGATAGCCAAGGCCGATCGAGCAAAGGGGAGTGCGGGGACTGTCATGTTCCTGGATCCTTGAGGTCGCGATTATGTCGTTATTGAGCCACGAGTTTTTTAGGGTTGTGGGCCACTGAGTGCTCTGTTGACGTCGACTTCGGGTTGGGAATACGACAGGCATCATCGCATCAGTGTCGATCTTTTTTTCGTGTTTAAGAAAACAAATGATAAACATTCGTATTTTTTAGTTCAGGTGTGTTTCTTTGTTGGCAGAGTTGCGTTCTACGCAACCCTTGGTGATGGCATGGAGTCGTTCGTAAATTGCGGGTTATGCAACGCACAGTTGCATGATTTTGAGGAAATAGTCGTGCTAGGATCGCAAACACAAATGATATTAATTATTATTCAATAAAGGGAATGTCGATGAACGTCACTGGGCTCACCTTGTCTGTCTCTACTCTGTTGTTGGCTGCTTTACCCTTGAGTGCACAGGCACACGAAGTCGCCGGGGGAGAGCATGGCCCTTCCGTCGTGAGTCTGGACTGGGGCGCTGCCGATACGCTGGATGAGCTGGGCTTGGCCGAGCATCTCGTCGGGGTTCCACATCAGTCTGCACCCGCCTATGTGTCGCATTTGATCAAAGATCGAGCAGATGTCGGCGGACTCAAGGAGCCTGATGTCGAGGCGATCGCGGGATTGGAGCCGGACCTGATTCTGGTCACCGGCCGTCAGTCTGGATCGCTTGAGGCGCTCAAGGCTGTGGCGGAGACGCGTGATGTCACTCTCGAAGAAGGCAATTACTTCGAAGCATTTAGTGACAAGGTGCTGAGCCTGGCGTCCCCGTATCATGCTGAGGAAAAGGCACGTGAGAAGCTGGCAGCGCTCGAGTCGGATATTGCGACGGCGCGTGAAGGGCTGGCGGAAAATCTTGACGCGTTGGTCGTGATCCATAACGACGGTCGTTATGTTCTGCGCCAGGAGCCGATCGTCACTGAGCTGCTGCAGATCGATCAGCCGGCGCTGCCGAACTCCGTGGAGCCGGTCAGCCGTGGTGCGCGTACTTTCTACCCGCTGACGCCAGCGAATATTGCCGAGATGGCGCCGAATGCTCTTTATGTGGTCGATCGCAGTGCTGCCATTGGCCAGACCCCGATGGATGCTGACGCGCTTGAGGCCGCGCTGGCCGATGCTGGCGGCGCGGACATTGGTGTCACCGTGCTATCCCCGGGGCTTTGGTATCTCTCCGGCAATGGCTTGCAGAGTGTACGTGCTCAGATGAATGAAGTTCTCGAAGGGCTGTAAAGGCCGGGGCACACGGTTTCTTGTCAGACACACGAAGGCCAGGCATCTGCCTGGCCTTCGTGTGTCTGCCGGGTGTGCATCAGGTGATGTCGTCTGATCAGAGGCTTCAGCGTTGCTTGAGCTGATCGCGCAGGCCCGTCGGGACCTGCTTGATGATCAGACGGTCACTCGCTTCATCGTATTCCACCGAGTCGCCCAGCAGGTGCGAATCAAAGCTGATCGAGACGCCCGCGGCGCGCCCGGTGAAACGCTTGAACTGGTTGAGCGTCTTCTTGTCCGGCGGGATTTCCGGTGACAGCCCATAGTCGCTGTTGCGAATGTGGTCGTAGAAGGCCTGCGGGTGCTCTTCATCGATCAGCTCAGACAACTGATCCAGCGTGATTGGCTCGCCGAGCTTGGCCTGATCAGTGGCGTAGTCGACCAGGGTATCGGTTTTCTCGCGACTGGCCTCCTCGGCCATGTCTTCCTTCTCGACGTAGTCGCTGAAGGCCTTGAGCAGGGTGCGGGTTTCCTGACCGGCATCCCGCTGCTCCTGTGCGCCCAGCGTTTCGGCGAAGGCCTCGGCGAGCTTGGTGCGTCCGCGATCGCGCGCCCAGGACAGATAGGGGTGAGACGTCGAGCTGCCTTGCCATTGACTGATATCCAGTCGTGCGGCCAGCGACATCTGGGTCATGTTGAGCTGTCGGGCGGGGGTTACCGCGAGGGACTCGTCGATCGCGAAGCCGTCACGATGGTGCAGCAACGCCATGAACAGGTGACGCGTCTCGCCCTGTTGGTGATCCACCACCAGCAGATGACCGCCTGTCGGGAGGTTGTCATCGATCAACGGCATGAGTCGACCGGCAAGCGTCTGGGTCAGGCTCGCGAAATCGCTATCACCTGCGAGGAAAGACGCCAGCTCGGCGGGGAAGGCGGCAGGTGCGTCTTCATTGAAACGGCCCCAGTTCTTGGCCTTGCCGTGGTAGGCATCATTGAGCCCGGACACCAGATCCTCCAGTGCATCGGATGCCGGCAGGGCAGTGGCGGCAGGCACCAGCTGGGCCGGCGTCTCGCTATTGCCCTTGTCGATACGGTGAATGATGCTGTGCAGGATCGGCATGGAAACCTCCCTCGGCTGCGATGAACGGGCTGGGGATGATACCTGCCACGCCCCATAGCGTCACTCCTGGCGACACCTCCTCACGGACAGGTCTCGCCCTGGATCAGCTGTGTCGAGAGCCGGTGTGATGACGCGGGCTCCAGCCCCAGAATCATTCGCGCGGCAAGGCGGCCTTTCTCGGTACTGTCCTGGTGGACGGTGGTCAGGCGCGGTGACCGATATTGTCCTTCCTCGATGCCATCGAAGCCGGTGATACGCAGATCCTCGGGAATTCGGATGCCACGTTGTTCGGCCAGGGTCACGGCGGTCAGAGCAATACGGTCTGACATGCACAGCAGGAGGTCTGGCCGCTCGCCGGCCGGCAGGTCGAGTATCTCTGCCAGCACCGGCGCGCAGACCTCATAGGTGTTTTCCTCGATGTTCCACATCGCGACGTCTTCCAAAGCCACCTCTCGCTCAGTCAGGGCGCGATGAAAACCTGCCAGACGTGAGCGGGTGATTGTCTGACCCGTCGCAAGCAGCGCGTGGGCATCGGTGATGGGGCCATTGCAGGGCGTGTCGGTCAGGCGCAGGTTGACGATGCCGATACGACTGGCGGGTGTCTGCAAGGCACGTTGCGCGATGGCGTAGCAGGCGGGCTCATCATCCACATGGATGGCGGGGTGATCGCCCAGATCGAAGTCGACGGCCACGATAGGCTTGTGACCCGCACTCTGGAGTTCTTCCACCAGCGCCATGCTGGCCATCAGCCCGTAGACGATGAAGCCATCGGCGATGCTGGAAGACCCGGGCACCTGGGAGGCATTCTGGCGGCCTGAAAGCAGCAGTAGGGTATGGCCGTGAGCATCCAGCACTTCCGCGATGCCCGACAGCAGTTCGCTGGCGACGGCGTCCTTGAGGCTGTAGGTCAGCGTCTCCGCGAGTACCACGGCGATGATCCGTGAGCGCCCCGTGCGCAGACTGCGCGCCTTGGCGTCCGGGCCACGGTAGCCAAGGCGTCTGGCCTCCTCGAGCACCCGCTCGCGCAATGCTGGCGAGAGCTGGTCGGGGCGGTTGAAGGCGTTGGAGAC
Source organism: Cobetia sp. 29-18-1 (assembly GCF_029846405.1). Classification (NCBI taxonomy): domain Bacteria; kingdom Pseudomonadati; phylum Pseudomonadota; class Gammaproteobacteria; order Oceanospirillales; family Halomonadaceae; genus Cobetia; species Cobetia sp. 29-18-1. Next base: position 119,341 of record NZ_JARWKS010000010.1, on the reverse strand, counting down.
GCTGGCGGTGGAGACGCCGAGTTGTGCGGCTAGCTCCTTGAGAGTGATGCGGCGAGGCGATGACACAGGCGTCGGGTTCCTGAAGATGAAAAGCTTGAACGATTAAGTGCAGAGATAGCATATCGCCACGTACCAGAAATGCCCAGAAAGTGAGGGAGTTGGTCGAACGAGCGGTCAACTGCGCACAAGGCGTCCAGCCGGGCAACGCCTGCTAGCGGTCCTGCTCTTGTGAGGTATCGGCTGGCACGACCAGCCAGGCTGCCATCCCCGGCGCCAGGCTCAATTGGCCTGCTTCAAGCGAGGGCGTTGCCATGCCGGGCAACGAGACGACCTCTATCGGGTCATGATGCTGGTCATGAGGCATTCGCGAGCCCAGCAGGGCAGGCAGGTCGAGCATGACGGGGGCGTTGTCGTGTTCCGGGTCGTGATCTGTCTCGTGTTCCAGATTGGCCAGGCACACCATCTGCTGGTGAGGGGTGTGGCGTATCACGCCAAAGACTCCCTTCGGCAGCACGGAAGGAGAGATGAGTGTCTGTTGCCCCGTCTTCAGCGTCGCATTCTCACGTCGCAGTTCCAGCAGCTTGCGAACGCGATTCAGCAGGCTCTCGGGCGCCTCTTGTTGCAGCGAGACCGCCTGTGACTGATGAGGGGCATGGACGGGAAGCCAGGGCGACAGAGAGTCGGCGCAGAAACCACCATTGCGTTGAGGCTCCCACACCATGGGCGTGCGACAGCCATCGCGTCCCTTGACCTCGGGCCATAGCGCGATTCCGAAGGGGTCCTGCAGCTCGGCGTAGCTCAGCTCCGCTTCCTCGAATCCAAGCTCTTCGCCCTGATAGAGGCAGAGGCTGCCCCGCAATGAGCAGAGTACCGTCAGAGCCAGCAAGGCGCGTGCGCTCCCCCAGCGGCTGGCACTGCGCGGAACATCATGATTGGACAATGCCCAGCACGGCCAGGCGTCTTCGCCATGCTCGGCAAAGCGTGCCAGAACGGCGTGCAAGTCCACGGCATCGCCCGTGCTGTTGAGCAGGTCGAAGGTGTAGGCCATATGCAGGCGGTGCTGGCCCGCGGTGTAGGCTGCCATGGCGGGAAGCGGGTCGCTGCCTCCGACCTCGCCGACGCTGGTGGCGCCGGGGTATTCCTCCAGCAGGGCACGAATCTCTTCCAGATAGTCGAGATTCTCTGGCTGATCCGCATTGTGTTTCAGCAGTTGATAGCTGCGGGGATGCCCACGGCTACGGTAGTCGTCCGAGGACGGCGGATTGTCCGTCAGCGCCTGGTCATGGAAATAGAAGTTGGCGGTGTCGAAGCGGAACCCGTCGACGCCCAGCTCCAGCCAGAAGCGCAGATTGTCGAGCTGTGCCTGACGCACCTCCGGATGATGAAAGTTCAGGTCCGGCTGGCTGGCGAGAAAGTTGTGCAGATAATACTGGCAGCGCCGTGAATCGAAGGTCCAGGCCGGGCCACCGAAGGCGGCTAACCAGTTGTTGGGCGCACCGCCGTCCGGGCGCGGGTCCGCCCAGACATACCAGTCAGCCTTGGCATTGTCCCAGGATTGGCGACTTTCCCGGAACCACGCATGCTGATCGGAGCTGTGTGACAGCACCTGATCAATGATGACGCCCAGCCCGAGCTCATGTGCGCGGGCGACGAGCCGCGAGAAGTCCTCCAGAGTGCCGAACAGGGGATCGATGTCACGGTAGTCCGAGACGTCATAGCCGAAGTCCTGCATGGGCGAGGTGAAGATGGGGGAGACCCAGATGGCGTCCACCCCCAGGGTCGCGAGGTAGTCCAGACGTTGGATGATGCCGGCAATATCGCCGACACCATCGCCATTGGCGTCCATGAAGCTGCGCGGATAGATCTGATAGAGCGTTGCGCCGCGCCACCAGTCGTGTGCGGCATGGCGATGGAGTTGGGTAGATGTCATTGCACGATCCTTGTTGTCGAGGCGGCAGGGGTCACGGGCATGCTAGAGCGCCGGAAAGGCCCCGCGTCTCTGCGCGAGACCTTCCGAGCGTCATCAGTCTGCAGGCGCAAGGCCTGGCGGGGTGAGGCCGTTGGCGTTACCAGCCGCGGCGTCCGATGCGGGTGAGTTCTCTCCCGAGCGCTTCCACCGCCTGAGCACCGGTCTCCTCGCCCGACAGCACCTGATGGGTGCGGTTGAAGAAGGCATTGGAGACGCGAGCGTAGGCATCGCCCGTCACCGAGGCCGGGCGCGCGACGCCGGTTCTGAGCGCTTCATAGAGCTCCCCCATCGAGGGGTTGCTCGCCAGCACCTCGTCATCCTGATAGAGGTGTTCGATGGTGGGGTTGCGCCCCATCTTCATGGCATGGGCCTTTTGCTGCGGGGCGGCGGTGATGTAGGCGACCAGCTCCGCTGCGGCCTGTGGGTGCTCCGAGTAGCGTGATACCGCAAGATTCCAACCGCCCAGGGTTGCGCGTGACTCGCCCTGCGGGCCATGCGGGAGGGGGGCCATGCCGACCTTGCCTGCCACCGGACTGCCCTCGGCCTGGCTGAGCTTCCAGACATAGGGCCAGTTGCGCAGGAACAGCGCATTGCCCGACTGGAACAACCCACGTGACTCCTCCTCGGTATGATTCAGCGCACCTTCCGGAGCGATGCTGCCGATCCAGGAGGCGGCAAGATCGAGTGCCTCGGCGGCGCGCGAGTTGTCGATGGTGACCTCACCGGCATCATCCACCAGGGTGCCGCCGCCCTGGCTTGCGACCCACTCCAGTGCGTTGCAGGTCAGCCCCTCGTAGGCGCGCCCCTGGAAGCTGTATCCCCAGAAATCGGCATTGCCGGCGTCACGTTCCGCCGCCTGGATCGTGCGCGCCGTCTCGGTGAGTTGCTGCCAGGTCTCCGGCACCTGCTGGTCGTATTTTTCCAGCAGGTCCTTGCGGTAATAGAGCACGCCTGCGTCGGTGTACCAGGGCATGGCCACCAGACGTCCCTCTACGGTGCCGTTGTCGACCAGCGCGGGGAAGAAGCCCTCGGTGGCGTCGTCGGGCAGATAGCGGGAAAGGTCGACCAGGTGATCGTCGAGCAGCCCTGGCCACGCCATGTCGACGATCAGCACGTCGATGTCACTGGAGCCGCTGCTCAGCAGCTGCTGATACAGCGAGAGCTTCTCGGTGGTGTCGTTGGGAGTGGAGATCACATTGACACGATTGCCGGATTGCTCAGCCCATTGCTGGGCGAGCTCCGGGCACATGTCGGAATCTCCGCCAGGGCCACAGGCAATCGTGACCTCGGTGGCCAGTGCGAGGGGTGCCGTCAATGAGGCCCCGCTCAACAACAGGGCACCGGCGCTACCCTTGAGGGTCGTGAGCATCCGTTGGCGTGGGGTGCTGATAACAGAAGGCATGGCGTGCGACTCCATCATTGTGATTGTTGTTGCGGCGTCCGGGATGACCGTCATCCACCGAGCATCCCGTGAAGCATCGAATCTGCCAGGCGTCAGTTGAGGGCGAGCCACATGGCGCTGCCTGGCATCAGCGACAGGGGGTGGTGAGAGGCGTGTGTCGCCGTGACACCGGCGATCTCGAGGGTGGTCCAGGTGGTGATATCTGGCGCCAGTTGACTCGGGTCGATCACGCTCGGCGTATCGCCTGTCCCGAGGTGTGCCAGACACAGCAAGCGTTGCGCTCCATGCTGGCGCACGCTGGCGAAGACGTTGTCCGGGAGCCGCTCGGGGGCAATCAGGGTCTGATCACCCTCGCGCAGCACCTGGCTGGTCCCGCGATAGCGCAGCAGGCGACGTGCTCGCGACAGGAAGCTGTCATCACGGTTTTCCTGCTGCGCCACCGACAATGGCAACTGGCGTGGGGAGACCGGTAACCAGGGCGTGGCCTCAACGCCGGACTTCGTCGCGCAGCGGCTGAACCCACCGTTCAGGCTGTCATCCCAGACCATCGGCGTGCGACAGCCATCGCGGCCCTTGATCTCGGGCCACAGGTTGATGCCGAAGGGGTCCTGCAGGTCCTCGAAGGCCAGCTCCGCTTCGGGAAGCCCCAGTTCTTCTCCCTGATAGAGGCACAGGCTGCCACGCAGCGAACACAACACCGTCAGGGCGAGCAGGGCGCGCGATTCTCCCCAGCTGGTCGCACTGCGTTCCACGTCATGATTGGACAGGGCCCAGCAAGGCCAGGTGTCTTCGCCTTGCTCGGCAAAGCGCGTCAGCACGTCGTAAAGCGCGCGGGCATCGCCATCACTGTTGAGCAGGTCAAAGGTGTAGGCCATGTGCAGGCGGCGTTGGCCGGCGGTATAGGCAGCCATGGTCGGGAGAGGGTCATTGCCGGCGATCTCGCCGACACTGGTGGTGCCCGGGTACTCATCGAGCAGGTCGCGGATGCGCTCCAGATACGCCAGATTCTCCGGTTGCTCGATATTGTGCTGCATCCGCTGATAGCTCTGCGGGTTGCCCGGGTTGACGCCTTCGCGCGCCATCGCCGGGTTGTCGGTCAAGGCGCGGTCATGGAAGTAGTAATTGACGACGTCGAAGCGGAAGCCGTCCACCCCCAGATCCAGCCAGAAGCGCAGGTTGTCCAGCTGCGCCTGGCGCACCTCGGGATGATGGAAATTCAGATCCGGCTGACTGGCCAGGAAGTTGTGCAGATAGTACTGGCGACGCTTGGCATCGAAGCTCCAGGCGCGACCACTGAAGGCTGCCATCCAGTTGTTGGGCGGGTTGCCATCCGGGAGCGGGTCGGCCCAGACATACCAGTCGGCCTTGGCGTTGTGGCGGTCCTGACGGCTTTGCTGGAACCAGACGTGTTGATCGGAGCTGTGAGACAGCACCTGGTCGATGATCACGCGCAACCCCAGCTGGTGGGCTTGCGAGACCAGGTGCTTGAAATCCTCCAGGTGGCCGAACATCGGGTCGACATCCCGATAGTCCGCGACGTCATAGCCGAAATCATTCATCGGCGAGGTGAAGAAGGGGGACAGCCAGATGGCATCCACGCCGAGGCTGGCCACATGGGGCAGGCGCTCGATGATGCCGGCCAGGTCGCCGATGCCGTCGCCGTTGGCATCCATGAAACTGCGGGGGTAGATCTGATAGATCGTGGCACCACGCCACCAGTCGAGGCGTGCGTGAGGATCGAGTTGAGACAGGGTCATCATGACCTCCTTGTGAGTCGCGTGATCGGCAAGCGGGAGATTCAGTGCACCTCGCCAACACAGCGCGCGATGGCAACGCCGTGGGGCGGCAGCGTCAGGCGACCTGCCTGCCAGTGACCATTGATCATGCCGGGGGCATCCTCGAGGGCTTCCGCTCGCCAGGCGGTCTCCAGAGTCAGGGCCTGAGCAGAGAAGTTGAGCGCGATCAGCAACGACTCGCCGCCTGAGAGACGCGTGAAGCAGATGACTTCCTCATGCAGCGAGTGGAAGTGGATCTCTCCTCGGCTGAGGGCGGGGTGACGGCGGCGGAAGGCGAGCAGCTCCCGGCTGGCATTCAACAGCGATGCCGGGTCGTGTTCCTGATGGTCGACGGCCAAGGCATGATGGAAGTCGGGAACCGGCAACCAGGGAGACACGCGAGAGAAGCCCGCATGTGACTCACCGGCCTGCCACGGCATGGGCGTCCGGCAGCCGTCGCGTCCCTTGTAGCGTGGCCAGAAGGTGATGCCGGCGGGGTCCACCAACTGGTCATGGCGTAGCTGGGCTTCACTCAGCCCCAGTTCTTCGCCCTGATACAGACAGACGCTGCCGCGCTGGGTCAGCAGGAAGGCGAGATAGAGGCGCAGGCGCGCCGGCGAGGCTTCGGCGTCCCAGCGCGTTGCCAGACGTGTGACATCGTGATTTCCCAGCGCCCAGCACGGCCAGCCGTCCCCGATCTGCGCTTCCATCGTCTGTAGGGTCGCCAGGAGGTGGCCGGGTGAGGCGTTCTCGGTCAGCAGATCGAAGGAATAGGCCATGTGCAGCCGCTGGTCGCCCCGGGTGTACTCGGCCATGACGCGCAAGGAGTCATCGTCGCCGACCTCGCCAACGCTGGTGGTGCCGGGGTATTCATCGAGCAGACTCCGCAGCCGTTCGAGAACGGCGAGGTTCTCGGGTTGGGTCTTGTCGTGAAGATGTTGTTGATAGCCGTAGGGGTTGTCCGGGCGCACGCCAATGAAGCCCTCGGCGATCTCACGCCGCGGCGGGTTATCCTTTAGCTCACCATGTGTGCAGAAGTTGATGGCGTCCAGGCGGAAACCATCCACCCCCCGCTCCAGCCAGAATCGCACTTCTTCAAGAATGGCCGTCACGACTTCGGGGTGATGGAAGTTGAGGTCCGGCTGCTCGATCAGGAAGTTGTGCAGGTAGTACTGGCAGCGGCGAGTGTCCCATTGCCACGCGGAGCCCCCGAAGATCGATTGCCAGTTGGTGGGCGGTGCGCCATCGGGTCTGGGGTCTGCCCAGACATACCAGTCGGCGCGCGGGTTATCGCGGCTCTGGCGGCTTTCCTCGAACCACGGGTGGGCGTCGGAGGTGTGTGAGAGCACCTGATCGATGATGACTTTCAGGCCGCGCGCATGCGCTGCCTCGACCAGACGGTCGAAGTCCTCCAGGGTGCCGAACATCGGGTCGACATCGCGATAGTCGCTGATGTCATAGCCGAAGTCCTTCATGGGCGAGGTAAAGAAGGGGGATAGCCAGATCGCATCGACATTCAGCGAGGCGATGTAATCCAGGCGCTCGAGGATGCCCGGCAGATCACCGATGCCATCGCCATTGCTGTCCTGAAAGCTGCGCGGGTAGATCTGATAGATGACGGCGCCGCGCCACCAATCGTGGGCCGACACCTGGGTGTCTCGAATCGTGGACATGCGAGTCTCCTGGGCGGGAACCATGGCTCCCGCCCGTGGGGTCCTTGCGGAGAATGAAGCGGTTGGCCTGAGGCGCCGTGAGCAGGCGCTGGACACTCAGTCCTGGCTGCCAGGCCCTCGAGAAAAAGCCCTGCAGAACAGGCCCTGAACGTCAGGCTGCCTGGCGTTGCTGGGTCAGGCTCAGCGCGCGATCCTGGCTGTCGAAGAGATGCACGTGCTCCAGGTCCGGCACCAGCGCGACGCGTTGGCCGATCTTCCACTGACTGGGGGCTTCACTGCGGTGGATCAGCAGGCTGTCGCCGACTTTCGGATCCAGATAGACATAGACTTCGTTGCCCAGGTACTCGACGTTGACGATCTCGAAGGCGTTGTCGCCACGGGCCTCTTCCAGGCAGAGGTGTTCGGGACGAACCCCCAGCATCAGACGGCTACCAACGCGCTCGCTACCGGCATCGCGAGGCAGGCCCAGCTCGCCGATCCCGGCCGTCGTGATGCGACAGTTATTGGCATCGCTGCTCAATAGCTCCGCCGGCAGGAAGTTCATGGTCGGGGAGCCGATGAAGCCGGCCACGAAGCGGGTCGCCGGTGCCTGATAAAGTGTCTGGGGACTGCCGACCTGTTCGATACGGCCATCACGCAGTACCACGATCTTGTCGGCCAGGGTCATGGCTTCGACCTGGTCGTGGGTGACGTAGACCATGGTGGAGCCCAGGCGGTGGTGCAGGCGGGCGATCTCATTGCGCATCTGCACCCGCAGTGAGGCATCCAGGTTGGAGAGCGGCTCATCGAACAACAGGATCTTCGGCTCACGCGCCATGGCGCGCCCCATGGCGACGCGCTGTCGCTGGCCGCCGGAAAGCGCCTTGGGCTTGCGGTGCAGCAACTCCTCGAGCTGAAGGATGCGCGCCGTCTCCATCACGCGTTGTTCGACGCTTTCCTTGTCGGTCTTGGCAAGCTTGAGGCCGAAGGCCATGTTCTCGTACACCGTCATGTGCGGGTAGAGGGCATAGGACTGGAAGACCATGCCCACGCCGCGCTCACGCGGGGGGAGGTCATTGACCAGATCGTTGGCGATATGCATCTCACCCTCGGTGATCGATTCCAGCCCGGCGATCAGGCGCAGTAAGGTCGACTTGCCACAGCCTGACGGCCCGACGAAGACCACGAATTCTCCGCTGCCGATCTTCAGGTCCAGGTCCTTGATGATGTGCGTGCTGCCGAAGGTCTTGTTGATCTTGGAGAGGGTTACGCTTGTCATCTTGCGACTCCCAGCCGGTGCTCGGCACCGGCTTTCGAAAGAAGGTTAGTCGAGTGCCAGGAAGGCAGCCTGATAGGGCGGCAGTACCAGGCGCGCTGTCTGGGGCTGAGCCTCATCCAGTTCGGCAGTGAAACCCGTGCCCTTGAGAAGACGCGCGCCGCCTGCGTAGGCTTGCGGCAGCGCGGTACTTAGTTCAGTGCCTGTGAGATTGAACAGGCACAGCATGCGCTGACCGTCATGCTCACGCAGGAAGCCCAGAAGCTCGTCCCCCACGTCGACCAGTTGAATGTCCCCCTCACGCAAGACCGGATGCTGACGGCGGAAGTTCAGCAGAATCCGCGTGGCATGAAGCACAGAGTTAGCGTCGTCTTCCTGGTTGGCCACGGCCAGTGGCAGGTGGCGCTCATCGACCGGTAGCCAAGGCTCGACACTTGAGAAGTCCCCTTGCGCCGCTTGACGCCAGGGCATGGGGGTCCGGCAGCCATCACGGCCCTTGAACTCCGGCCACAGCACCTTGCCGTAAGGGTCCTGAATACGCTCGAAGGGCACCTCGGCTTCTGGCAGGCCCAGCTCCTCACCCTGGTAGAGGCAGACGCTGCCGCGCAGTGACAACACCATGGCCAGGGCGACCTTGGGGTAGGACACCGGGTCTTCGTGGGCCCCCCAACGGGTGGCGCTGCGCACCACGTCGTGGTTTGACAGGGCCCAGCATGGCCAGGCATCACCGGCCAGGCGCTGGAAGCGCTCGATGACTTCTCGGATATAGCCTGCGGAATGCGGCGCATTGAGCAGATCGAATCCGTAGGCCATGTGCAGCTTGTCGCCCCCAGCGGTGTATTCCGCCATGCGCTCCAGCGGCTTGTCGTCACCGATTTCACCGACCGTGGTGGTGCCGGGGTATTCATCCATCAGGGCACGTAGGTCTCTCAGGAAGTCGAGATTTTCCGGGCGGCTCAAGTCATAGACGTGGCGCTGCCAGGTATAGGGGTTGGAATCCGGTGCGCCCAGTGTCTTGGCTTCGCCTGCTGGCACTGGCGGATTGTCGCGCAGAGCCTGATCGTGGAAGTAGAAGTTGACGGTATCCAGTCGGAAGCCATCGACGCCGAGTTCCAGCCAGAAGCGCATGTTGTCGAGCTGAGCCTGACGGGCCTCCGGGTGATGGAAGTTCACGTCGGGCTGGCTGGTCAGGAAGTTATGCAGGTAATACTGCTGGCGGCGCGAATCGAAGGTCCAGGCCGAGCCGCCGAAGATCGACAGCCAGTTGTTGGGCGGCGTGCCATCGGGCTTGGGGTCTGCCCACACAAACCAGTCGGCCTTGTCATTCGTGCGGTCCTGACGGCTTTGCTGGAACCAGGGGTGCTGGTCGGAGGTGTGGCTGATCACCTGGTCGATCATGACCTTGAGATTGAGCGAGTGAGCGCGCTCCAGCAGGGCCTTGAAGTCCTCCAGGGTGCCGAACATCGGGTCGACATCACGGTAATCGCTGATGTCATACCCGAAGTCGAGCATCGGAGAGGTGAAGAAGGGCGACAGCCAGATGCCATCCACGCCCAGGGAGGCCACGTAATCGAGTCTGGCGGTGATGCCCGGCAGATCGCCGATCCCGTCGCCGTTGCTGTCCAGGAAGCTGCGCGGGTAGATCTGGTAGATGACGCCACCGCGCCACCAGTTGGAGGAGGTCTGCATTTGGGCTTCGAGCAATGACATGAAAATTATCCTTTGACGGCGCCGGCGGTCAGGCCGGATACGATGCGGCGCTGGAAGATCATCACCAGGATGACCAGCGGTATGGTGACGGTGACGGAGGCGGCCATGATGGGGCCCCAGGGGAGCTCATGCTGGCTGCCGCCGGAGATCAGGGCGATGGCGACCGGCACGGTGCGTTCGCTGTCGGTCAGCGTGAAGGTCAAGGCGAACAGGAACTCGTTCCAGGCCGCGATGAAGGCGAGCAACCCGGTGGTGGCCATGGCCGGCCACATCAGGGGCAGGAAGACCTTGGTGATGGTCTCCCACGGCGTAGCGCCGTCCATGATCGCGGCCTCTTCCAGTTCCATGGGCAGCTGACGCATGAAGGTCGTCAGCACCCAGACAGTGAAGGGCAGCGTGAAGATGGTGTAACTGAGAATCAGGCCACCAGGGTTGTTGTAGAGATTCAGGCTGCGAATCACCTCGAACAGCCCTGACAGCACCGCGACCTGAGGGAACATCGAGACCCCGAGGATGATCAGCATCACGGTGGAGCGGCCGCGAAAGCGCACGCGTCCCAGTGCATAGGAGGCGGTGATACCCAGCAGCAAGGCGATCAACACGACGCTCAAGGCGATCAGGATCGAGTTGCCGATCGCCTGCAGGAAACTCTTCTGCGCAAAGATCTGGGCGTAATTGCTGAAGTCCAGTGAGGTCAGCCAGTAGTTGACCTCGAACAGCTCATTGGACGGTTTCAGTGAGGTGATGACCGCGTAATAGAAGGGGAACACGGCGTAGACGATGATGATGGCGATCAAGGCCCATTTGCCGACCAGCTTGGCGAGTCGGGTCATCTGGTAACGATTCATCGGATGCTGATTCATTTATCCACTCCCAGTTGGCGGCGGCCAAGGTAGAGGTAGACCACGACGGCCAGCGCGATGATCAGGAACAGCATCGTGGAGGCGGCACTGCCGTAGCCCACGTCCTGGAACTCCACCAGTTGCTGGCGGGCGTAGATCGACATGGTCATGGTGCTGGACGAGTTGGAGGTCAGCACATAGATGACGTCGAAGACGCGCAGTGCATCGAGAAGACGGAAGATCACGGCGACCAGCAGGGCCGGGGTGATCAATGGCAGGGTGACACGGAAGAACACCTTCACCGGGTGGATGCCATCGACCTCGGCGGCTTCATAGCAATCCTTGGGCAGCATCTGCAGCGCGGCGAGTACCAGCAGTGCCACGAACGGGATGGTCTTCCACACATCGACCATGATCACGGCCCACATCGAAAGATCGGCATCCGCCGTCCAGGCCAGTGGCGCATCGATCAGCCCCAGCCCCATCAACAGGTGGTTGATGATTCCGAACTGGTCATTGAGCATCCAGGCCCACATCTTGGCGGAGACGATGGTCGGGATGGCCCAGGGGATGAGCACCGCGGCGCGGACCAGCATGCGCCCCTTGAATTCGGCGTTGAGCAGCAGGGCCACGATGATGCCGAAGACAACTTCCAGCGACACCGAGATGACGCTGAAATAGACGGTGTTCCAGACGGAATTCCACCACACCGGGTCAGCCAGCAGGCCGTACCAGACGCCGTCGTCCTTCACGAGATAGTTTTCAAAGCCGATGAAGGCGGCGCCGGTCGTGTCCGAGAGCGAGGCATCGGTCAAGCTGAGGTAGAAGGTTCTCAGCAGTGGCCAGCCGGCCACCAGGGCCAGCGCGACCAGCATCGGCGCGAGATAGGTCCAGGCCGCACGTACCCGCTGGCGTCTGACCTTGGTACCGCGTTTGCGGGTCCGGGCCGAGGGCGTGTCCGTCGGCACTGACTCATTGAGCGTGGTTGTCATGCGAAACCTCCCGGGTTACCAGCGACGACGTTTGATGCGAGCCAGCTCGCCCTTCAGCTGAGCCACGGCCTGGGCGCCGCTCTGCTCGCCGCTCAGCACACTGTGGGTCGCATTGAAGAAGGCGTTGCTGACCTGGCCGTAGTTGTCACCGGTGACGGCAGACGGACGTGCCACGGCATTGGTGAAGGTGTCGTAGAGCGTGCCGAAGAAGGGCACGGCGGTGAGCACCTCTTCGTCCTGATACAGCGCCGTGAGGGTCGGGTTGTAGGCGGCCTGGATGGCCCGGCGTTTCTGCTCGGACTCACCGGTGAGGAAGGCCACCAGCTGCGAGGCGAGCTCGGGGTTCTCGCTGTACTTCGAGACCGCCAGGTTCCAGCCACCCAGCGCCGCCGCGCTTTCTCCCTCGGCACCGTGAGGCAGCTTGACCACCCCGACCTTGCCAGCCACCTTGCTGTCATCGCTCTGGGTCAGCGACCAGGCGTAGGGCCAGTTGCGCATGAAGACGGCGTTGCCGGACTGGAAGATGCCGCGGGCTTCTTCCTCGGAATAATTGAGCGCCCCTTGCGGGGTGATCTCGCCGATCCAGCTGGCGGCCAGGTCGAGAGCGGAGGCCGTATTGGGGTTGTCGACGGTGATCTCGCCATCGGCATCGACAATGGCGCCACCGTCGTTGCTGGCGACCCATTCCAGCGCATTGCAGGTCAGGCCCTCATAGGCACGCCCCTGGAAGACGTAACCCCACATCTTCTCGCTGCCGGCCTCGCGTTCCTTGGCCTGGATCTGCGTGGCAGTCTCTGTCAGCTCCTGCCATGTCTCGGGCGGTGCGAACCCGTACTTCTCCAGCAGGTCCTTGCGGTAGTAGAGCACCCCGGCATCCGTGAACCAGGGCATGGCCACCAGGCGGCCATCGACCGTGTTGTTGTCGATGATGGTCTTGAAGTGGCCCTGCGCTGCCTTTTCGCCGAGCGTCTGGTGCAGATCAAGCAGGTGATTGCCGAGCAGACCCGGCCAGACCACATCGATCTGCAAGACGTCGATGTCACCGGACTGCGCTGACAGAATCTGCTGATAGAGCGAGAGGCGTTCCGTCGAGGAATTGGGCGTGGAGACGATATCGACCTCATGGCCGGTCTTGTCTTCCCAGGCAGCGACGCCCTGTTCACAGAGTTCCAGTTCGGCCCCGACCGCACCGCAGGAGATGGTCAGGTCCGCGCCCAAGGCAGGGGCGGTGGTGGCCGCTCCCAGCAGGGCGAAGCTTGAGGCGATTAACGTCTTGCGTTGCATGGTGGATCCTCGTCACTTGTTGTTGTTTGACCCGCATCGGACGTCTGGGTGGGGGAGAGTCACAACGTCGTCCGATGGTGGTTTCTTAATCGATTAAGGCGTAGTCACAGTCAAGCGATTGGCGTCGATATCCGCAACCTGAACTTTGGTCTTGCTGTCACCGATATGTCGCCAGAAATGGGAGTTTTACGCGGTGATCGCTCCCCTTTGGTCGAATTTCGACATAAGTCGTGTGTCTGGAGCACCAGATTGCCACTAGGGTCTTAAACGATTAAGTGAATGTGGCCACCCCTCCAACGCCAACGCCAATGATTCGGGCGCCACTTCGCTGATCATCGCCAAGCGAGTGATTCGTCAACAACAACAAAGGCTCTCTTCAACATGACAACTCCCCCTCAGCACCCGCTCAAGACCCCACTCGTCATGGCCGTTACCATAGCGGTCATGAGCACCAGTGGACTCGCCAATGCCGACGGGACAGGCGATATCGAGGCGCGGCTCGCAGAGCTGGAACAGCGTATCGATGACGCCGAACAACGGGCCAGAGCGGCTGAGCGTCGCGCCGCCGAGGCAGAGCGCGCGATGGCCGTTCAGCGCCAGTCGAATGAGGCTGATCAACCCGCGCGCGTGACCGCGCAGACCGAGGACCTCGAAGAGCGTCTGGCGGCCGTCGAGCGCCAGGCCAGTGGCGAAGAAGGTTTCTCCTTCAATGCCTATGCCCGCTCTGGGCTATTGATCGGCGAAGGAGGCAAGAGCATCGAAGGCGGCCCCTATCTCACGCCGGCGGGCTCGGTGGGCGGGGCGGTCGGGCGGCTGGGGAACGAGCCCGACACCTACGTCGAGTCGGTATTCAACTACAAGACCCGCTACGACAACGGGACGAAGGCGCTTTACCGCACCATGATTGCCGACGGAGTAGAGACCAGTAACGACTGGACCTCGGACGAGTCCAGTCTGAACGTACGACAGGTCTTCGTGGAGTTGAGCGATCTGCCGAGCTTTACCGGCGCCTTCGAGAATTCCTCCATCTGGGCGGGCAAGCGCTTCGATCGGGACAACTTCGATATCCACTGGCTAGACAGCGATTTCATCTTCCTCGCCGGGACCGGCGCAGGTATCTACGACGTTCAGCTTGCCGATGACTGGAAAGCCAACTTCTCGGTCTACGGGCGCAGTTACAGTGAATACCCGACAGAGGACTCCGATACTGGCGGCAATACCGACAACCTGACGTTCACCATGAACAACTATGTCGGCCACTGGCAGTGGATGGTCAGTGCCCTATCGGCGGCAGACAATGAAGAGCGCGCCATGGACACGGGGGCCGAAGCGGCCGATTCCGGCTTCCACACCATGCTGGCCTACCATGGCGACAGCTTCTTTGGCCTCGCCGATGGCAGCTTCAAGGCCGCCGTGCTGCATGGCCGCGGGCTCGGCGCGGAGACCAAGGTCATCGGGGCTGACGGGAACCTGACGGATGACGCCACCTCTACTCGCCTGGGGCTTTACGGCACGACCTATCTCGCACCCAAGTGGCGCTTCGCACCAGCCGTTCTGGCAGAGGTGAGCAAAGATCGCTACGACGACGGAGATGAGTATTCCTGGGCGACCTTCAATGCGCGTCTGGCCAATGAGCTGACGACGAATTTCGAGATGCAGTACGAGCTGAGCTATCAATGGATGGACCTGGACCCCGGCTCGACAGGCAATGCCGTGGAAGGCGGGTATCGCAAGTTCACCATTGCACCGACCTTCAAGCCTGAAGTCGGTGGCTTCTGGAAGCGTCCGGAAATTCGCCTGTTCGCGTCCTGGAGTGACTGGGATGAGGAGCTCAATGATTACTCCGAAGACGATGCCCTCGGGAGTGCAGGCTTCACGGGAGGCGAATGGGCCTTCGGTGTCCAGAGCGAGGTATGGTTCTAGGAGCAGGATGCCAAGCTGATCATCGCCTGCCAGTGTTTCGATCTTGCCCGCGGTCAGCCGCGGGTTTTTTGTAACACCATCGCTGGATGGTTGAGACGCTGACCGAAAACTGACGAGCGAGATCTTTTTCGTAATGCTGGAAGGAGCTGCTTAGGAAGTCGGCATGAATTTTCGGTGTCGTTGTCTCTTGATTGTGCAGCTTGATACCCATGATGCCTTTTCTGTATGAATTGCTTGTTGGGTATACGAGAGGCCAATAAAGGATAGGTTCATTGTAAGAATCGATCATCCGGCACCTTATAGTGAGTTGTTGATGGGTTATGCTGAATATTTCCTCCTTATATATTTAATGGCAGTTTTCATATTGATTTTTGAAGGCAGGGGAATGACAGTATGTCACGGAAAGATGAAGGGAACTTTCTGTCGATTATGTTGTATTGAGTCGGCTGGCTCGCGCTATGTTTTATGTAAAGTCAGTGGTCGCGCCACCAATGAGGTGAAGCGGTAGGGCTGTTGTTGAGCCCTAATATCTGTGCTAGCTTATATTCGTGGCCTGCCATGAGGCTCAATCACAGCATGTGACTGGTCATTGGTTGATTTTTATTTGTCGCATTATCTGTTTGATTTAGGAGACTGCCATGAATAGTGATATCGCCGAAGGTAAGTGGAAGCAACTCAAAGGTAAGGTCCGCGAAGGTTGGGGAGAGCTTACAGATGAAGATGTCGACGAAATTGCGGGTCGCAAGGAGCACTTTGTCGGAAAGGTTCAAGAGCGTTATGGCATGAACAAAGAAGACGCTGAAAAGGAATGGAATAAACTGTCCGATTCGTAAAGCTTTTTTAATATATATTCCATGTTACCGATGCTTGCGCTTTGCAGGCATCGGTTTTTTGTGTCTGAGCTCCAGCAATCAGAGCAGCACGCATGGTATACAGGGGTTTAGAACATTCTCTCGAGAATACTTGGGATGGCTATTCGATAGCCGAGGCGCTGTCGAGAATGGTCATTCCGTTTCTCGACGCACCTTGCGTAGCTCAGTATTACTGACATTCTTGGAGACTGCCCCTTGGAGAAGTACTGGCGTGTCAAGCCATTGATATTCTCCTTGGTCCCTCGCCAGGTGGGGCTATAGAGGGCATAGCAATACATTTACTGTCAAAGCCCTTTGCACATCTTCGTGATTGGCGACCTCCGAGTCGTATCCAGGGTCATCGTCTGGGTGTGCCACGACGAGGCTCCAGCAACCGATGCATCGGCTGTTGCGTCAGTTCTACTGTGGTCCTGAGCCGTCGTGCTGCCAGAGATAGTCGCCAGGGTCGTGTTATCGAAAGGCGGCTATTGAATCCCTGGTGGCACACGTCAAAGCCAACGTGATATGGCTGTATTCTTCATCATACGCCTGCTGCATGCTTGCGTGATCCGCGGTATGGTCGGCCAATGATTATCCAATGTGGGGTGGAATGCCTTGATGAGATGTTGAGCATTGAGCCCCGTTAGGGAGTGAGCATGAAGAAGTCCGAGGACATATCCTCATCCAAGCGTGTCACCATCACTGAAGTTGCCAAGGAGGCCAACGTCTCGATTGCGGCGGTCTCTCGGGCAATGAATCCTGAAGGCAGCAGCTCCCCCGAGATGCGTAGCCGGATCCTGGCGGTAGCCGAGCGAATGGGGTACAAGCCGAATCGTCTGGCACGAGGCATCAAGTCGCAATCCAGCCTGATCGGGATTCTCGTGACCAATTTCGAGAACCCTGTCTACCTGGCGATTCTCAGCGAATTTTCTGCTGCGATTCAGCGGCATAACTGCCACACCTTGTTGATCAACGTGAATACCGAGAAAAGCATCTCGGAGGCTGTCTCGTTGGTGATGGAATATCATGTCGATGCCTTGATCGTCACTTCTGCATCGGTGCCGCCGGAGTTGGTCGAGGCCTGTGCGAAGCAGAATACGCCTGTGGCCATATTCGGGCGTGATGGAGAAGATTCCGGCGCCTGTGTGGTGACCTGTGACGATGTCGAGATGGGGCGCATGGCAGCAGATCATCTCATTGATCTCGGTTATCGTCGGCTGGCTTATGTGGGGGCGTCGACCAAGGAGCAGGCCACGCTGGATAGAAAGCGTGGCTTCATCGAGCGGCTGGAGCAGCGCGGGCTGACCTTGCATGGCGTGGGGGAAGGGCATCGCCACAGCTACGATGCGGGTTATGAAGCTACCTGTGAGTTGTTCGCAGAGGCGGAGGTCATTCCTGATAGCATCTTCTATTTTGACGATATCATGGCATGTGGCGGCATGGACGCCATACGTCATGAGTTCTCGCACCGCATACCACAGGATATCGGTATCGTCGGGGTGGATGACATTCGCTTTGCCTCAAGCAAATCCTATGATCTGACGACGATCTGCCAGCCATTCACGGAAATGGTCAACAAGACGGTGTCGTTGTTGTTCGCGCGCATCAAGCAAGGTGGCATGGCGCCCAGTCGGGTCATCATGCCGTGTCAGATCACGCAACGCGGGTCGACTCGTCACGTCAACTGACACGCGCACTGCAGAACGCTTGATAGTTTTCTCGTGAAATCTTCTCTGGTGGCGGAGCAGCACTCTCTTGGTAGTCCGCCTGGAATACTGGCGATTCGTTGGCACATCGGTGGATTTTCGTTCTTTCTCGTCCCTTGGTCTAAATGGCTTTGAAAACATTTTCAAAGCCGGTTTGGCTGCGCTAGGCTGCTTGATATGCAGCGTACCAAAGCCAAGGAAAAGCCCCTGTGGTACGCGATAGAACAATAACGCCATCCACGCCTGAAGCCGAGACGCCCAATGACTCAGCAGACACCGCCCTCATTCGATCACCGTTCAAGCTCACAGCAGACAGCGGAACACCGGTCGAGCACTTTGGCCCCCAAAGTGCTGCGCATGGGGATGATCGGGGGAGGCGTTCAGTCTTTCATCGGTCAGGTCCATCGTGCGGCGGCGCAGATGGATGGACGGTATCGTGTCGTCGCCGGTGCGCTGTCATCGAATCCCGAGCGTGCTCGCCAGCAGGCGGAACAACTCAACATCGCACGTGGTTATGGCGATGGTGAATCACTGCTACGCGAGGAAGCTGCCCGCGAAGATGGTGCTGAGGTGATCGCCATTCTCACGCCCAACGATAGTCACTTCGTCCTGGCCAAGCTGGCTCTGGAGCTGGGCTTTCATGTCGTCTGTGAAAAGCCGCTGGTCAATGATCCGGCTCAGGCTCGCGAGCTTGAAGCGATTGCCGAGCGGGCAGGGCTGCGCTTCTGCATGGCCTATGGCTATACCGGTTATCCCATGGTGCGTCAGGCACGCGCCATGATCGAGAATGGCGAGCTCGGTGAAATCCGTCAGCTGCAGTGTGACTACGTTCAGGGGCACCTGGCCTGCCTGACGGATGCGGAAAAGGCAGGCCACGACTGGCATATGGACCCCGCCATCGCGGGGGAGTCGATGATACTCAATGATATCGCGACCCACGCCTTTCATATGCTCGAGTATGTTTCCGGGCTTGAGACCAGTGAATTGAGTGCCGATGTCACGGCCAGCGTGGCCGGACGCGAAGCGCACGATAATGCCAACGTAATGTTGCGCTATGGCAATGGTGCCCGCGGCCTGATGTGGATTACCCAGGCGGCTGCCGGCGCCGAGCATGGCCTGAGCTTCCGGATCTTCGGCAGTCTCGGGGGGCTCGAATGGCATCAGGAAACCCCCAATCAGCTCCTGTTCCGCCGTCTTGATGGCGCTCCTGTGCTGCTCTCCAAAGGGGCAGCGGGACTTCATGAAGCCTCCACGCGCATCTCTCGTGTGGCCTTTGGACACCCCGAAGGTTATCGCGAAGCCTTTTCTTCCCTGTATAGCGACCTCCATGAGGACATCACTGCCTGCCAGCAGGGGACTGAGCCGCACCCATTGGCCTGCTGGTATCCCGACCTGCGCAGTGGTGTGCGTGGTGTCGAGTTCGCCGCCACCGCGCTCGACTCCAGTCGACGAAATGGCGATTGGGTGTCTCTCCCATCACGGCGGACAGTCAATTGACGCGCTGATTCGGCTGTGGAATTGAGATAGCCAATGTCACTTCATTCAGGAATGACGCAATGACGGGCCGCCCTCGAGGCAGCCGGTGCGGATTCTGCTACGCCATTGTTCGGTCAATTACGTTGTAAGGAGTACGGGATGAACAGGAAAGGGGTCGACGATCTGCGCAGTAATCGCTGGTTCAAGCAGGATGATCTGCGCTCTTTCGGGCATCGCTCTCGCGTCAAGCAGATGGGTTACTGGGGAGAGGAGTTCGTCGGCAAGCCGGTGATCGCCATCATCAATACCTGGAACGACCTCAATACCTGCCATTCTCACTTTCCTGAGCGGGTCAAGGATATCAAGCGTGGTATCACGGCAGCGGGGGGCTTTGCTGTCGAACTGCCTGCCATGTCATTGGGTGAGCAATTGATGAAACCCAGCGCCATGATGTATCGCAACATGCTGGCCATGGAAGTCGAGGAATTGCTGCGCAGCTACCCCGTGGATGGCGCCGTGGTCATGGGCGGGTGTGACAAGACCACGCCGGGCGTGCTCATGGGCGCGATCTCCATGAATCTGCCGACCATCTATGTCCCCGCTGGTGCCATGCTGCGCGGCAATTACCGTGGTCAGGTGTTGGGGAGCGGTACGGATGTCTGGAAGTACTGGGATGAGCGACGTATCGGCAACGTCAGTCAGAGTGACTGGAACGAGATCGAGAATGGGATTGCCCGCTCTCCGGGCACTTGCATGACCATGGGCACGGCGGCAACGCTGATGTCGATCGGTGAATCGCTGGGCATGAGCCTGCCGGGGGCCTCAAGCATCCCCGCGGTGGACGCCAATCACAACCGTATGTGCTACGCCAGCGGCAAGCGAGCGGTGGAAATGGTCTGGGAAGATCTCAAGCCGACCGATGTCATGAGCGAGGCCTCCTTTGATAACGCGATTGCTGTCGACATGGCGATCGGTGGTTCGACCAACGCCATCATCCACATCGTGGCCATGGCACGTCGTCTCGGAATCACGCTGCCGATGGAGCGCTTCAACGAGATATCGCGTCGTGTGCCGCTGGTGCTGAACCTCAAGCCTTCCGGCGAATATCTGATGGAAGACTTCTTCTATGCCGGAGGGCTTCCGGCGCTGATGACGAACATCGGCAGTGAGCTGAAGCTCTCCGCGATGACCGTGACCGGCCGCACCCTGGGCGACAACATCGAAGGCGCCAAGGTCTGGCGCCCGGAAGTCATTCTCCCGCTGGACACGCCGGTCAATGCCTCGGGCGGGACTGCCGTACTGACCGGCAGCCTGGCGCCGAAGGGGGCCATCATCAAGCCGACCGCGGCGGACCCTCGTCTGCATGTTCATCAAGGGCCTGCCTATGTGTTCGAGAATATCGCCGACCTCAAGGCGCGTATCGATGATGAAGACCTCCCGGTCACGGCTGACAGCATCATCGTGCTCAAGAATGGCGGACCGGTGGGCGGCCCCGGCATGCCGGAGTGGGGCATGATGCCGATTCCGGCCAAGCTGCTGAAACAGGGCGTGCGCGACATGCTGCGTATCTCCGACTCGCGCATGAGTGGCACCAGCTACGGGAGCTGCATTCTGCATGTGGCGCCGGAAGCCGCCGTCGGCGGCCCGTTGGCCATCGTCAAGACCGGCGACATCATCGCCGTGGATGTCCCCAATCGGCGGCTGGACCTGATGGTCGATGAGGAGGAGATCCAACGTCGACTGGCAGATTGGCAGCCGCCCAAGGACCGGCACCCTCATGGCTATGCCTCTCTCTACAAATCGCATGTCACCCAGGCGGATGAAGGCTGTGACTTCGACTTTGCCAATGGTGCCCCTGGCAGTACTCCTGAGCCCGATATCTATTGAGCGCCGCTGCCTGAAGCAGGGAGATAAGGTCGAGGGTATCGGGGGCAGAGAGATAGAAGGTGTAAGCCCGCAGGGGTATCCACGCATGTGCCATAGCCATCGTCGACGGGAGTCCAGGAAATGGCGGAAATCGAACTGTTGATAGAGAGCCGGGCGGAATTGGGTGAATCCCCGGTCTGGGATGCCAGTCGCAACAGCCTGTTATGGGCGGACCTTTATGCCCCGGCGATCGAGCGCTACTGCCTGAGTGATGGCAAGCGAGAGCGTCGCGTGCTGCCAGAGACCTTGGGTGCCTTCGGGCGCTGTGCCGATGGGCGTTTGATCGTTGCCATGCGTTCGGGTATCCATCTGCTCGATTTCGAGTCGGGTGCACTGGAGTTCCTGGCCTGCCCACCCGGTGAGCCGTTGGCTGGCACGCGCTTCAATGACGGCAAGGTCGCACCGAATGGACAGTTCGTGATCGGCACCATGGATGAAGCGAGCCGCTCCCGGCCGTTGGGGCATTTCTACTCGGTCACGCCTGCGGGCGAGACACATCGTCTGCAGTCAGGCCTCATTGTCGCCAATGGACTGGCCTGGAGTGCTGATGGACGGCGCATGCATTTTGCGGATACGCGGCGCGACACGATCCATGTCGCGGACTACTGCCCGGAAAATGGTGTCATGGGAACGCCGCGAGTGTTTGCCGAGACCCAGCCTGCACTGCACGGTCGCCCCGACGGTGGGGCGATGGATATGGCGGGAGGCTACTGGAGTGCAGGTGTCTTTGGCGGAGTCCTCAATTATTGGGATGCCCAGGGACGTCTGGCGCGCCAGGTCCGCCTGCCATGTCCCGGCCCGACCATGCCGTGCTTTGGCGGGGCCGATATGACAACGCTTTACGTGACCACCTTGCGCAAGGGCATGAGCCCTGAGGCACTGGCCGCAGCCCCCTTGTCTGGCAGTGTCTTCGCGCTGGAGGTCGAGGTGCCGGGTGTCCCCATCGCCACCTTTGCCTCTCGCTCTCCAGCATCACCCGACGTGCTGAATGGAGAACGCTCACCCTCCCTGGACACGACCCGTGAACCTCACGCGTGACTGACCTTGTGGCTGCTCTTGTGCCCCGTCCCTTGTGACCTCCACCGTTGATGAATTCCAGAGGGAGACCCCATGCGCCTCAATCGCCTCAAGCAACGCATTGCCCAAAAAGAGGGCGTCGTGAATGGCTGGCTCTCCATGCCGTGTGCCTTCTCGGCAGAGATCATGGCCCATCAGGGCTGGGACAGCCTGACCATCGACATGCAGCACGGGGTGATCGATTACAGCGATCTGCTGCCGATGCTGACGGCCATCTCTACCACTGACACCGTCCCGCTTGTCCGGGTGCCAAGTCTGGAGCCGGGGTTGATCATGAAGGTGCTGGATGCGGGGGCCTATGGCGTGATCGCGCCTTTGATCAATACGGCCGATGACGCCAGGGCACTGGTGGCCGCCTGTCGTTATCCCCCGCTGGGGATGCGCAGCTTCGGCCCTCATCGCGCCATGCTGTATGGCGGAGCGGATTATGCGAAGCATGCCAATGACGAGATGCTGGTGCTGGGCATGATCGAGACCAGCGAAGGCGTGGCGAACCTGGAAGAGATTCTGGCCGTCGAGGGGCTGGATGGCATCTATATCGGCCCTGCGGATCTGGCGTTGTCACACGGGCACACACCTGGGTTCGATCACGGTGATGGCCCCATGGATATCTTGATCGACGAGATTGTCGCACGGGCTCGGCAGCACGGCAGCGTCATCGGCATTCACAACGGCAGTGCCGCGCATGCGCGACGGATGTTGGCGCGTGGCTGTGATCTGGTCACGGTCGGAGCCGATACACGTCTGTTGATGGCAGGGGCACAGGCAGTACTGAAGGACATGGAGCGCAGCGCGAATCATTGTGAAGGCTATTGAATGCACCTGGCCGTGGCAGTCGTTCGCCTGAGCCAGCGATACGCTATCAGAGGAGAGGCAAAATGAATCAGTTCGCACGTTATCCCAGCCTGGAAGGCCGGCATGTCTTCATCAGTGGCGGCGCCAGCGGCATCGGCGCGACCTTGGTAGAGCATTTCTGTGAGCAGCAGGCGCGAGTGAGTTTCATCGATATCGATGATGCCTCAGGCGAGGCCCTGGCGGCGCGTCTGACCGATCAGGGAGGAGAGGTGCATTACCGACATTGCGATGTGACTGACATCCAGCAGCTGCGCACGGTCATCGAGGCTGCAGCAGATGAGTGGGGGCCGATAGGGGCCCTGGTCAACAATGCCGCGCGTGATACCCGGGTACCGCTCACGGAGCTGGATGTCGAGACATGGGATGACCTTCAAGCCACCAATCTTCGCCATGTGGTGTTTGCCTGTCAGGCAGTCTTTGCCGGGATGCAGGCGGCGGGCGGCGGGTCGATCATCAATTTCAGCTCGCCCAGCTTCCTGCGTCGCTCGCGGGACATCTCGGCCTATTCGAGCGCGAAGGCGGCCACCATCGGTCTGACGCGCACCTTGTCGCGTGACATGGGAGATGCGGGGATTCGCGTCAATACCGTGCTGCCGGGGTGGATCATTACCGAGCGTCAGAAGGCGCTGTGGTGGAATCCCGAGCTGGAGAAGCAGGTATTGGAAAATCAGAGCCTGCACCAGCGGGTACAGCCCGAGGATGTGGCTCGGATGGTGTTGTTCCTGGCAGCGGATGACAGTCGCATGATGACGGCCCAGACCTATATCGTGGATGGTGGCCTCGTCTAGCCATGCTGAAGTGGTCATGGCGTTTTCGCAGAGCGTTTTGGGAGGCTGCGTTTTGCATGCATCACTCCCCATGAAGCGCTTTTCGTGCCAGCGCCACTGGCAACGAGATGGCGGCTTTCGCCGGAGTGGTATCGAGTGCTCCTTGGGATGATCAATAGGATAAGGGTGATCGAAGCGACAGTTTTATAGGCTGCTTCAATCATGCCAAGACATCCTTATTGAACTTTGATCCAAGGAAAGCACTTTTTTTGAAAATGAAGGTGAAAACGTTTTCAAGCGCTGCTAGTGTCTTTTCAAACGGCGAAGAATTCAGCGCTGACCATCATTTTCCTACGTCATCATCACTGAGCTTCAGGTGCGGATTTTTCGACCTGAATGCACACAATAAAACAACGCCATATGCTCGTCGGGAGAGAGGAATGAAAACGATAAAATTGACCGTCTCCGAAGCCATCGCCAGATACCTGGCGGCGCAGAAGATTGAACTTGATGGCAGTGTCGAGACCTTGTTCGGTTGCGGGTTCGCCATCTTTGGCCACGGTAACGTGACCTGTCTGGGGCAGCAGCTGCACAACATCCAGGACACTATCCCGATCTGGCGCGGCCAGAATGAGCAGTCCATGGCGGTTGCCGCCGTTGCCTACGCCAAGGCCAACAAGCGCCAGCGCATCGGGATCGCCAGCACCTCCATCGGGCCGGGTGCCACCAACATGATCACGGCTGCGGGTATTGCGCACACCAACCGCCTTCCGTTGCTGATGTTCGCCGGCGATGCCCATGTCTCACGCCTGCCAGACCCGGTGCTGCAGCAGGTCGAGCATGCCCATCAACCAGGCCTGAGCGTCAATGATGCCTTCAAGCCCGTCACTCGCTATTGGGATCGCATCACTCATCCCGCACAGATCATGCAGTCCTTGCCGACAGCGATCGCGACGCTGACGGATCCCGCCAATTGCGGGCCGGTCATGATTTCATTGCCACAGGATATTCAGGGCGTTGCCTATGACTATCCAGAGGCGCTCTTCGAAGAATGCATCCATCATATTCGTCGTCCGGAAGCCGATACGCGTGCTGTACAGGATGCCATTTCCCTGCTGGAAAAGGCGGAGAAGCCGCTGATCATCGCTGGCGGTGGCGTTCATTATTCCGAAGCCAATCAGTTGCTGGCCGACTTTGCACAACGTCGTAATATTCCGGTGGTCGAGACGATTGCGGGCCGTTCTTCGCTGCTGCAATCCCACCCCTGCAATATCGGCCCGATTGGTGTGACTGGCTCGAATTCCGCCAATGCCATGGCGGCACAATGTGATGTGCTGGTGGCCATTGGCACACGCCTGCAGGACTTCACCACCGGATCCTGGTCGGTGTTTCGTAATCCAGCGCTGAAGATCGTGTCAGTCAACGTGGCGCATATGGATGCCATCAAGCATCGCGCCATGGCGGTCATCGGCGATGCTCGCCACACGCTGGAGCGTCTTGATTCCGGGTTGGGTGAATGGCAAGCCGATCAGCGCTGGCTGGAAAAGGGCCAGGCTGAGGTCGCCGAGTGGAAATCCCTGTGCGCCAACCGTGGCGAGATCACGCCCGGCGAGATGGCGTCCTACGCCCAGGTCATTGCCAGCGTCAATGCGGTGCAGGAACCCGGCGATACCGTGCTGACTGCCGCCGGTGGCTTGCCGGCAGAGCTCAACATGAACTGGCAGAGCAAGCAGCTCGGCAAGTTCGATATCGAGTTCGGCTTCTCCTGCATGGGATATGAAGTGGCGGGCGGCTGGGGCGCCAAGATCGCCAATCCCGACAACGAGGTCGTGGTCCTGGTCGGCGATGGCTCCTACATGATGATGAATTCCGACATCTACAGCTCGGTGCTGACGGGCCACAAGATGATCGTGCTGGTGTGTGACAACGCCGGGTTTGCGGTCATCAACAAGCTGCAGAACAACAGTGGCAATCCGTCCTTCAACAACATGCTGGCCGATTGTCGCAGCCAGGCCGATGAGCTGGTACGCGTCGACTTCCTCAAGCATGCCCAGTCGCAAGGTGCCTATGGTGAGCACCTGAGTGACATCAGTGATTTCCGGGCCGCCTACCAGCGCGCCAAGGAGAGCCCGCGGACCTACGTCATCGTGGTGGATATCGATTCCAGCAAGTGGTCTTCCTGTGACTGCTGGTGGGATGTGGGGCTACCCGAAGTCGTCCGCGAGGACGTGGATGAAGCGCAGGTCACCGCCATGAATGCCGGCCGTGTCCATCAGCGTCGCGGGCTCTGATTCTGCGTGAGGCCTGGCGCACACCGCAACGGGCCTCATGAACACGCTTGGAATGACAACGCCAATTACCAGCACCCATGCATTTGCAGGAGAACCCTGATGTTCAATGAAGAACACAATATCGCACCGCTGCGCTGGGCCATGGTCGGTGGTGGCCGTGGCAGTGAAATCGGCCACGCCCATCGTGCTGCTGCCCATCGTGACAACTTGTTCCAGCTGGTCGCCGGTGCCTTCGATCTCGACGCTGAACGCGGGCGTGAATTCGGCACCAACCTGGGACTCGATCCAGAGCGTTGCTACCCGGATTACGCCAGCCTGTTCGAGGCCGAAGCTGCTCGCGAGGACGGCATTCAGGCGGTCAGCATCGCCACGCCCAACAGCACCCACCATGCCATCAGCCTGGCAGCGCTCAAGGCCGGTCTGCATGTGATCTGCGAAAAGCCGGTGACCTTCACGGTTGCCGAGGCCGAGGAGCTCAAGGCCGAAGCACAGGCGCGCGGTCTGGTCTTCGGTGTCATGTATGGCTATAGCGGCTATCAGATGCTGCACCAGGCCCGTGCCATGGTGCAGTCGGGTGAGCTGGGGCAGATCCGCATGGTCAACATGCAATTCGCTCATGGCTTCCATAGCCAGCCGGTCGAACAGGTCAGCAGCGGCGCCAAGTGGCGTACCAGTCCTGCCGTTTCCGGGCCGACTTATGTGCTGGGGGATCTCGGGACGCACATCTTCTATGCCGGCCAGTTCATCACCGGACTCAAGGTCGAACGCCTGATGTGCCACCGCCAGAGTTTCGTGGCCTCGCGTGCGCCGCTGGAAGACAACGCCCAGGTGTTGCTCCAGTACCAGAACGGCGCGGTGGGGTCGCTTTGGGCCAGCGCCGTGAACGCGGGTTCCATGCACCAGCAGAAGATTCGCGTGGTGGGAGAGAAGGCCAGTATCGAGTGGTGGGATGAGTATCCCAACCAGTTGCGTCTGGAAGTGCAGGGCGAGCCTGCCCGCATTCTCGAGCGTGGCATGGGCTATCTCGCCGAAGGCGACAGCGCCGTGAACAGCAATCGCATCGGCGGCGGCCACGCGGAAGGCTTCTTCGAATCCTGGGCCAATGTCTATCACCGCTATGCACTCGCCATGCAGGGCGCCGAAGCGCGCCGTGATGGCAGAAGTACCCAGCATCTCGGTCTGTCAGAGCAGGAGTTGGAGTCGCTCTGGTTCCCCAATATCGACGCCGGTATCGAAGGTGTGCGGTTGCTGGAGTGCTGTGTGGAATCGTCTGACAACGAGAATCGCTGGGTCGCGTTCTGACCTGACTGCCGGCATCTGGAGCGCCTCACTCTGACGCTATCACCGCCATGGATTGGCGGTTGCTGTGAGGTCGCTTCGCCAATGCGCTACTGACGATGGTTATTTCAAAAGACAACGACAACGCCAAAGAGAAGGACATCCTCATGCAAATCAAGCTTTCCAACGCGCCGTGTTCCTGGGGTATCGAGTTTGCCGACAATCCCGCCAACCCCAGCTGGCAGACCGTACTGGATGAGATCGCCGGCGCCGGCTTCAAGGCGACGGAGCTGGGTCCGCTCAACTATCTGCCGACCGAGCAGGCAGCACTGGCGTCCGCGTTGGACAGCCGAGGGCTCGAGCTGATCGCCGGTACCATCTTCAAGCATCTACATGACGCGTCACGTCGTCAGGAAATCCTGGATTACACCCGCGCGACCTGTGAAGTGCTCAAGCCGCAGCAGGGCAACTATATGGTCATCATCGATCACGTCAGCTCGCCGCGCACCGATGAGGCTGGCCAGCAGGAAACCGCGACACGTCTCAATGATGAGCAATGGAACGAGATGATGGTCACTATCCGCCAAGTGGCTGAAATCTGTCAGGAATATGACGTGATGCCGGTGCTTCACCCGCATGCCGGCACCTATATCGAGTATCGTGATGAAGTCGATCGCGCCATGAAAGAGCTGGACTCTGACCTGGTCAAGCTGTGCATCGACACTGGCCATTGCACCTATGCCGGGATCGACCCCGCCGAGCTGATTCGCACCTACGGCGAGCGCGTCGCCTATATCCACTTCAAGGATATTCAGGCGCCGGTGCTGGAAAACGTGGTTAAGGATGGCATCGACTTCTATACCGCCATCGGCCAGGGCGTGTTCTGCCCGCTGGGCCAGGGCTGTGTCGACTTTGATGCGGTTCGCGAGAGTCTGGAATCCATCGGCTATCAAGGCTGGATCACCGTCGAGCAGGACGTGGACCCGACCAAGGACAACAGCGCGCTGGAAAATGCCCGCGAAAGTCGTGAATTCATTGAACGCAGCATTCTTGAAAAGGGCCTGGCGGAAGCCTGATCCGCATGAAGCCCTGTCGTCATCGCGCCAGAAGACGGCAGGGCACGGAAGATACCGCAATGACTTGTCTCGATAGCGTGGTGCGTCAGATGCCACGAGGACTCGAGCCACACCTGCCTCAGCAGTTCTCGTAATACTATAACAATCGATCACGAGAGGTCGTCATGCCCACTTCACACCCCGGTAGCGACACCGCTACCCCCTCAGCATCCACCGATTCCTCCTCACCCGACAATCAAGAAAAGCTGACGCCAGCGCAGCTTGTCTTCCTGATCAAGATCATTCTAGTGGCCGCCCTGGGTGGCCTGCTGTTCGGTTATGACACCGGCGTCATCTCCGGGGCCATCGGGCCCATCGCGCAGTATTTTGATCTGTCCGCCGCCGAGAAGGGCTGGGCAGTCTCATCTGTGGTCATCGGCTGTATCGGTGGCGCACTCATCGCCGGACGGCTGTCCATTGCCTATGGGCGCAAGGCCGTCTTTATGCTGTCAGCGTTGATGTTCACGGCGTCAGCACTGGGATCCGGCCTGGCGAGCACCTTTGATGCCTACATCTGGTGGCGCATTCTCGGCGGGATTGCCGTCGGCATGGCCAGTGTCATGGCACCGATGTATATCTCCGAGATGTCACCCGGGTATATGCGTGGGCGCACCGTCAGTCTGTTCCAGCAATCCGTGGTCTTTGGCCAGATGGTGGTGTTCTTCGTGAACTACTTCATAGCCAAGGGCATGGCGGAAACCTGGATCCTGAATCACGGCTGGCGCTGGATGCTGGGGTCTGAAGCGATCATTTCCATTCTGTTTGCGGTGCTGATTCCTTTCGTGCCGGAATCTCCACGTTGGTTGGTGCTGAAAGGGCGCCTGGACGATGCCCGCCGAGTCCTGGCGCGCTTCTATCATGGCGACGCCATTGAACGCACGCTGGGCGAGATCCAGAAATCCTTCCAGCACAATGAGAGCAAGCGTCACGCGTCGCTGCGTACCAAGGGGATGCTGGGGCTGGTGGCCATCGGGATCTTCATCGCTGCTGCTCAGCAACTGACCGGCATCAATGTGGTGATGTACTACGCCCCGGATGTGTTGTCCGCCGTCACTTCCAGCAATGAAGATGCCCTGTTCCAGACCTCCATCATGGGGGTGACCTTCGTCGCCGGTAACCTGCTGGGCATGCTGTTGATCGACAAGGTCGGGCGTCGTCCGCTGTTGATTGCGGGGAGCCTGGGCAGCATTGTTGGCATGACCTTCCTGGGTGTCGTGATCGGCAATGGCGAACCGGGCATCAGTGCCTTGATCGCCCTGATCGTCTATGTCGTCTCGTTTGCCATCTCCTGGGGGTGTGTCTGCTGGACACTGGTCTCCGAGATATTCCCCAATGCCATTCGCGCACGAGCCATGTCACTGGCCGTGGCGGCGCAGTGGCTACTGGGCTTCATCGTCACTCAGACCTTCCCGATGATGCGCCAGAGCGACTTCCTCAATGAACTGGTCGGTGGTGGATTCAGCTTCTGGCTCTACGCTGTCCTGACCTTCCTCAGCTTGATGATCGTGCTGCGCTACGTGCCGGAAACCAAGGGCAAGACCCTGGAAGAGCTCGAGAACATCACCGGTAGTCGTCTCAGCAAGCGTCGCCGTCGTCTTGCTCGTCAGGGCTTGCCGCTGACCGCTGAGTAAGCCAGGAGCGCTCTGGACTGTTCATCAAGCCGTCGTTATCTACTCCCGCTGGCAATCTTCACGTGCTGGCGGGAGCATGTCTTGCACCGGGCATTATCGTTCTGCCCCGATACCGATGGCATGATCAAAGGACACCAAGCCACAGCCAGAGGACACATGGATGAAGCATAACGTCGCGCGGTATGGCCTGATATTGAATACAGAACGGTTCGAGGAGTGTGTCGCTTTCTATCAAGGTCTTTTCGAACTGCCGCTGATGTTCAGCAAGGAAGATGGCAGTTTCAGGCTGACCTGCCTGTCTTATGGGGCGGGCTATCTGATGATCGAGCAGGGTGGGAAAGCCATTGAAGGCGGCAAGACACCAGAACAAGGTAGCGCCAAGCTACGCTTCAATGTCAGGGATATCGATCAGGCATTGGCAGATGTCAAAGCCTGGGGTATCGACGCCGAAATTGAAGAAACACCATGGGGCAGGACCATACATCTGCATGATCCCGACGGTAACCGGGTGGGGATTCGGGATGAGTCCGGGTTCGAGTTACAGGTCTCGAAATGAGAGCCTAACCCATTTGCACGATATCTTCTGAGAAGGCGAATCGTGTTCGCGTGTTTCTGGCCTCAAACACTTGCCCCTTGCGAGCCATCGCAAAATGATGGCAGGCAAGGGGCAGGTGTTACGACAAGTCAGTCTTGCGATGGCGAGGGTAGAGTATCAACTGCTGGCATTGGCGCTTGCGAGCTCCCGGCGGCGCTTACTTAGACGTGTACCAGTAATATCTTCCAATTCTTCCAGCGTCTTGCCTTTGGTCTCGGGCACATAGCGCATCACGATCAGCATGCTGAGCAAAATCAAGACGGCATATAGCCAGAAACTGAAGCCAGTGCCGAAGGCCGAGTTGAGGAACTCACTCTGACGTAGCATGGGGAAGGATTGGGTGACCACAAACCCCATGAACCATTGAGCCGCCAGAGCGATGGCCATTGCACGGCCGCGGATGGCATTGGGGAAGATTTCTGACAGTAGCGTCCAGCATACGCAGCCCCAAGAGACAGCAAAGGAAACGACATAGACAATAAGCGCCAGTAGTGCGCCGTAGCCAATGGCATCGCGCGAAATGATCAGCCCTAGTGCGCACATACCAATCATGCTGCCAATGCTTCCCGCTATCAGCAGCGGACGGCGGCCGACCTTATCGATGAGTAGCATGCCCAGCAAATTCCCGCCCACGAAGGTCACACCCATGATGGAGGTTTGTAACAGCGCATCTTCACTGCTTGAAGTTACGGTGGAGAGGACTTCCGGCGCGTAATACATCACGACGTTGATTCCTGTCAGCTGCTGGGCGCAGGCCAAGAATGAGCCCAGCACCACTAAACCAAGCAGGCCACGCTCTTTGAGGCTGATGCGATTCTCCAGGGTGGCGTCACGATAGGAAGAGACAATTTCTTTCAGCGTGCTCTCGACACGAGTGGCAGGGGTAAATTTGGCCAACACTCCGCGTGCTTGCTCGTGTCGTCCACGGAGGACCAACCAGCGAGGTGATTCGGGAATGAACATCAACAGAATGGCAAACAACAGGGCGGGCAAGGCTTCTGATCCCAGCATCCAGCGCCAGCCATGCTCAATGATCCAGGCCTCTGCCATGCCCTTGGCAATGAAGTAATTCACGAAGAAAACGACCATCTGACCAAAGACGATCGATTGCTGGAAAAGGCTGACAGTGCGGCCTCGCAGGTGGCCTGGTGACATTTCTGATATGTACATCGGGGCGACGACACTTGCCAGGCCGACGGCCATACCACCGATGACTCGCCAGATACTGTAAACGGTGAAGTCCGTAGCTGTCGCTGAGCCAATGGCAGACAGGAAAAAGAGGATGGCAGCAATCAGGAAGGCCATACGCCTTCCGAATCGAATAGAGACCCAGCCTGCACAGATGGCGCCGCCGATACAGCCGATAACCACAGACGATACGGCCCAACCTTTCTCTGCTGGTGCTAATTGGAAGTAATCCGTGATGGGACCGATAGCACCTGAGATGACGCCGGTGTCATACCCGAATAGCAGTCCCCCTAGGGTTGCAATCAGCGTGATACGAATCAGATAGCCCAGTTGTCCTTTGGTCAGCCCCTGATGTTCGGAGCCGGTCTTGTGATGTGTCGATCCTGACGTGACTGGCATGCATGTCCTCCAGCGTCATGCTTGTGCAAGACGCGGTTGGCCAGGGTTCCGGCGGGTTGGCGTGGCCGGTCCTGATATTGTTCTGTTCTGAGGATGGACGTCTTGACGTTCTTGGCCCATGCGGGCCTATCCATCCTGACAAGACCGGAGCCAGCCATAAGGCTGACTCCGATATAGTGGGCACTATGAAGTTAGATTGCGGTAGCGGGGGCGAATTGCTCGCGGAGCGCTGTAACGCTCAGTGACAACTGATGTTCAAGCTTGGTGAGGTAGTCGCCCTCTTTGACAGGAGTGAAGGGGTCAGGGCCCATAGCTGGCGCCTCGATGATAATCGGCCCTGGATAACCCATTTTAGCCAGTTGTTCGAATTGTGGCTGCAGGGCGCTGTGGCCTTGGCCAATTCCGCCTCGATTGGAATCTGCGACGTGGTAAAGGCCGAGCTGCTGGCCGGTCTGCGCCAGTGCCTTCACAGGGTCGGCTTCCTCGATGTTCATGTGATAAGCGTCCAGCAACACTTTCAGCTGATCGCTGCCGACATCCTTGATCAGTTGGCGGCATTGCTCCCCAGTATTGATCAGGTGAGATTCGTAGCGGTTGAGCACTTCGAAAACCAAAGGTACCTGCCGCTCTGCAGCATAGGCACAGATTGGCCTGAGGAATTCAACGAGATAGCCGTATTCAGTGGCATGATCGCTACCTGCGGAGGGGCGGATGCGTCCCACCAACCCATGGAGTGATACTCGAGCACCGCCAATTGCATGCGCAAAATCAATAAGATCTCGGTAATACTTATCAGCGGCTTCCCGATCTGATGCATCCGGAGATGCCGGATCACAGTCACCCGGCGTCAGGGAAAAGACTTGCAGGTTGTGCTTCTGGCACAAGCCCAGTACATACTCGGGAGTAAAGCTTTCCAAGTCTCCGTGCAGCTCGACACCGTCAAACCCCAAGCGCGAGACGCGCTCAAAGGTATTTTCCAGAGAGATCGGGCCGAAAGTCCAAGTGCAGACACCTAGTTTCATGAATGACTCCATTGATCGCTATTGTTGTTGAAGGAAGTGAGTGCCCCCTGCCAGGATTAGATGTATGGCAGGGGGAGACATCAAAGTGTTGGCATCGTGAAGTGGCTTGTCTGCTCGCTTCTGAGTCCATCCGGCCAGCGAGTCGTTACGGCCTTCATGCGGGTATAGAAACGCACACCATCCGGGCCGTGCATGTGAAGCGGACCAAAGAGTGAGCGCTTCCAGCCGCCAAAGCTATGGAATGCCATCGGCACAGGGATGGGGACGTTTACGCCGACCATGCCGACCTGAATACGGGTGGTGTATTGGCGGGCAGCATCACCGTCGCGAGTGAAGATGGCCGTGCCATTGCCATACTCGTGGGCATTGATGAGGGAAATCGCCTCGTCGAGTGATTCCTGGCGAACCAGACACAAAACCGGCCCGAAAATTTCTTCGGCATAGATGCGCATATCTGGGCGCACATGATCAAAGAGGGTAGCGCCCACGAAATAGCCGTTCTCGTGCCCGGGAACCTTGATGTCACGGCCATCCACGACCAGCTCCGCACCTTGCTCGACACCGCTGTCGATGAACTCGATGACCTTGTCGGCATGCACGCGCGAGATCAGCGGTCCCATGTCATTTTCTTGCCCCTCGACTTCGCCGGGGCCAACTCGCAGGGTGGCCATCCGCTCGAGGATCTTGTCACGCAGTCGCTGAGCGGTTTGCTCACCGATCGGTACTGCTACGGAGATCGCCATGCAGCGCTCACCAGCACTGCCATACGCCGCTCCCATCAGAGCGTCTGCGGCCTGATCCAGATCGGCATCCGGCATCACGACCATATGATTCTTCGCCCCCCCCAGGGCCTGAACACGCTTGCCATGTGCAGAAGCTGTGGAATAGATGTATTCGGCGATCGGGGTGGAACCGACAAAGGAAACGGCCTCGACGCGCTCATCGGTCAGCAGGACATCGACGGCTTCCTTGTCCCCATTGACGACGTTGAATACGCCCGGCGGCAGTCCGGCTTCTGTCAGCAGTTCTGCCATGCGCAGCGGAGCAGAGGGATCTTTCTCCGAAGGCTTCATGATGAAGGTATTGCCGGTTGCCAGGGCAATGGGGAACATCCACATCGGTACCATGGCCGGGAAGTTGAACGGGGCGATGCCTGCGCAGACACCTAGCGGTTGCATCAGAGAGTGGCTGTCTACGCCGGTACCGACGTTAAGAGAGTGTTCACCTTTTTGAAGGTGAGGCATGCCACAGGCGAATTCGACGACTTCCATGCCGCGAGTCACCTCACCGAGCGCATCCGAATGCACTTTGCCGTGCTCACGCGAAATCAGTGTGGCGAGTTCGTCGCTATGCTTTTCCAGCAGTGCCTTGAAGCGGAACAGGATGCGTGAGCGCTTGAGGGCTGAGGTGTTGGACCAGCCGGGGAAGGCGGCGCTGGCGGCAGCAATGGCGGAGCGGGTTTCCTCGGCACTGGCCAGTGACACACTTGCGGACTGCTCGCCCGTGGCCGGGTTGTAGACTGGTGCATTACGACCGCTGTCGCCGGGTTGCGTTTGACCATTGATGAAGTGATGTAACTGTTGCATGAACGTGTCCTCGTGGAGAGTGGTATTGGCGCTGACTCAAGCGAAGTGATCTGAGTCGTGCGGGCTGTCTATGCAGCCTAGTGGCCTAGAGCCGGCTCCCTCCGTGCGCAGAGGAATAAGAACCGTTCTATTTGTTGAGCGCGGTTGCCACATCATCCCGGCCCAAATATTTCGGATAACTTTGAAATGGCAGATGAATCAGGCGTTGATCAGCTCTGCCTCGCGTGCGAGATGAGCCAGATTGTCGTGACCGAGCGTTGCGTAGGTCAGCGGGTCGGCGACGGCAGGGTCTTGCTCGGCCTCTACAACCAGCCAGCGATCATCGTGCTGACCATATCCCTGACGCTTCAGCTCGGTGAAAAGCGCGGCAAAGTCAACACCGCCGTCTCCCGGCACGGTGAAAACGCCATCCAGTACGGCATCCAGGAAGGACTTGTCACGGTTGATCGCGTTGTCCATCAGTGCCATACGGATGTCCTTGCAGTGGACGTGGGTAATGCGTTTGCCATGCTTGCGTGCCACAGCGACGGGATCGCCACCGGCATAGGTCAGGTGACCGGCATCCAGCAACAGCTTCACGTGTTGTGTGGAGGCCATCAAACGGTCCACATCGGCTTCACTCTCGATGACGGTGCCCATGTGATGGTGATAAGCCATTTCCACGCCTTGAGACGCCATCTCTTTTGCGACAGCATCCAGGCCGGTTGTTAAACGCTCCCAATCGGCATCATTCATGACGGGGCGGCGTGAGACAGGAGTGTCTTGATCCCCATGTACACAGCGGCTGACTTCGCAATACACCATGACAGTAGCGCCACACGTCTTGAGCAGCTGAAGATGATCATTCAGGGCTTCCAGCTCTTCCTCGACGCTACGCTCCAGCAGGCGGCTTGAGTACCAGCCAGATACCAACGCCAGATCGTGAGCATTGAGTACCTGAGACAGGGCGTCGGGGGTGCGCGGGAATTTGTTTCCTAGCTCGAAACCAGCAAAACCTGCCTGGCGGCCTTCGCTGAGACATACCTCCAGCGGTGTGTCGGCACCGAGGCTCGGTAGATCATCATTGGTCCAGGTCAGCGGGTTGATGCCTAGGCGAATGCTCATGGCGGTATCCTTCTTCGAGATATTGAGTGTGCAAGGAGGCACCGTGGCCTCCGAGGGCATGGCGTAGACTCAGGGCCGGAGAGGCTGGCTGCACCCGACCCTGTGGATGTTTTAGTGAGCTTGTTGCTGTTTTTGCGTCACATAGCCCTGGTAGGCGTCACGGACCTCAGTACGTTCGCTGACCTCGGGAATGGCGACCTCCCACCAGTGCCCGCCTTCCTGGGTGGAGGGCAACGGATCAGTGTCTAGCGCGATGACGTAGGTTGTCTCTGAGGCCCGGGCACGCTCGAGGGCGGCTTCCAGTTCGCCAATCCCTGTGACCTGTTCGGCCTGACAGCCCAGCGCACGAGCGTGTGCCGCAAAATCCACCTTGGGAGCGCCTTCCGGAACGGTGCGACAGTCCTTGAGCAGATTGTTGAAACCGGCACCGCCAGTCGCGTGTTGTAGGCGATTGATGCAGCCGTAGCCTCGGTTATCGAGCACGACGACGGTCAATTTGTGGCCCAGCATCACTGAGGTGGCCAGCTCGGAGTTAAGCATCAGGTAACTACCGTCTCCCACTACGACGGTCACATCACGCGATGGGTGAGCCATCTTGACGCCCATCCCGCCGGCCAGTTCATAGCCCATGCATGAGAAGCCATATTCCACGTGATAACTGCCGGGGACAGTGGCTGCCCATAGCTTGTGAAGCTCACCTGGTAAGCCGCCGGCGGCACAGACCACGGTGGTGTCTTCTGTCGCTTGACGATTTACGGCACCGAGTACCTGAGCATCGGTTGGCAGCGAGAGTGCCTGGTCAGCCATCACGCTTTCCCTGACCGCTTCCCATTCCTGCTTGAGCCCAGATTGGCGTTGCACCCAGCTATCTGGTGCAGCCCAGTCGGCTAGCCCCGTCGTTAAAGCTTCTATTCCGCGCAGTGCGTCGCACTGCAGCTGCTGTGCGCCATGCTTGACGGCATCGAAGCGACCGACATTGAGGCTGATGAGTGTTTGATCGGCGGCTTCAAAGAGCGTGCGAGAGCCGCTGGTAAAGTCTTGGAGTCGTGAACCGATGGCCAGAATGACATCTGCTTCACGTGCCAGCTGATTGGCGCTGGCCGCGCCCGTCACCCCAATCGCGCCCATATTGCGAGCGTGGCTCCAAGGCAGGGCACCTTTGCCTGCCTGTGTTTCGACCACGGGGATACCGTGCTGCTCGGCAAAGGTGGATAGAGCATCGCACGCCTCGCTGTAGTGCACGCCACCGCCTGCAATCAAAAGTGGGCGCTTGGCTGAGCGGAGCGTGTCTAACGCCATCACAAGCTCTTCCTGGGCGACAGGAGCACGGCGGATACGATGGAGCTGGCGGTCGAAGAAATCGGTAGGCCAGTCGTATGCTAGCGTCTGGACGTCCTGTGGCAGACACAGGGTGGCAGGGCCGCAGTCCACGGGATCCAACAGCGTCGCCAATGCTTGGGGAAGGCTGGTCAGCAACTGTTCCGGCCGTGTGATGCGATCAAAGAAGCGCGAAACAGGTCGGAAGCAATCATTGACGCTCAGGCCGGGGTCGTTGAAATGTTCGACCTGTTGAAGCACCGGATCTGGTGCGCGGCTGGCGAAGGTGTCACCGGGCAAGAACAGCACCGGTAATCGGTTGACATGGGCAAGCCCGGCAGAGGTCACCATGTTGGTGGCACCAGGTCCGATGGACGAGGTGCACGCCATGATTCGGCGACGGTTGTTCGCCTTGGCATAGGCGATGGCAGCATTGGCCATGCCTTGTTCGTTATGAGCACGATAGGTGGGGAACGCATCACTTGCAGCGTGCAAGGCCTCGCCAAGGCCTGCCACATTGCCGTGGCCGAAGATGGCAAAGCAGCCACCGAACAAGGGGACTTCCTGTCCGTTTTGCTCGATATATTGCGCACTCAGGTATCGCACCAATGCCTGAGCGACTGTCAGGCGCACGGTACCCGGCGCTGCCGCTGAGTGAGAAACAGAGCTCATTGCAGGACTCCTTCTGCGAGCGTGGTGGCAGGACTGGCATCCTCTGCGTTGCAATAGGCATCACGCAGTTTCTGCCAATGGGTAATCAATTCGAGATAGTTGTCAGCGGCCTGTCGGGTCAGGGTCGCGTCATCGATAGTGCCCGAAAGCCAAGCTTGGCTGGGGGCGGTGAATAATGTACGGCCGACGGTGAACCCTTTGCAGATCGGGAAACGTGCTGCCTGTTCGAATCCACGCTTTACGTCTTCGATGGGGGCATCCAGTCCCAGAAGTACGACACCGTGACACCAGCTATCGCGTGTACTGATGATTTGATTTACCTTTTCCCAGCCCTGGGCTGTAAGAGCCGGAAGTTTCCACCAATCGGGACGAATGCCGAGGTTGTAGAGACGCTCCAGACTGCGCGGAATGGTGGTCTCATCGCAGGTGGGGGCGTCTGCCTGACGTGGCGGAATCACTTCAATCAGCAGTTCATGTCCGGAAATGCAGCAAGCGTCATACAGCTGGCGCAAGCGGGCTTCCTGGTCAAGGCGCAGTGTGGCTTCGTCATCGGGGTGGTAGAACACCAGGCACTTCACGATGTGGTGGCGCGGCCAGCGTCTCAGCTGGCTACCGATGTCATCGCCATGCTGGAAGCGAAGTGGGCGTGAGCTGGGGAGCTCGACCGGGCGGCCGACCCACCATTCCAGTTCAGCGGTGTCATTGAGTGCATCCTGGCCCAAGACATCATCACAGAGGATCGCCGGCCGTGTGATGCCGGCCTGCTGTGCCGCTGTGCGGGTGGCTTGTACCAGTAACTGCTTCAAGCGAGGCAGGCGATCGGGGTTACCTTCGACATCGCGTGCCATGTCCAGGAATTGACGGCGATGATCGAATGCCAGTCCCAGCACGCTGTCCCAGTGCGCTACACGACGGGTGGTGACGCGATGCAAGTGGGTTAGATGATCATCAAGATCCGGGCGAGGCACGGACTCGCGGCGGCTCAGATAATCGAACAGTTCCGCTTCTGTGGGCATGGCTGGTGCACACCCGTGACGGGACACCACCAAGGCGCCGCACGCGTTGGCGTAATGGCCGCAAGTTTCCCAACTTTCATCGCGCAGGTAGCCACGCAGGAAACCGCTCATGAAAGCATCGCCGGCACCGAGTACATTCATGACCTCGACCTTGACGCCCTCGACCAGAATGCCGTCTTCAAGTTGTTGCGGGATCTCTTCTTCGAAGATGACGCAGCCACGCGCCCCTATCTTGCACACGAGCACTGCCTCGCTATGACGGCGAACTTCACGCAGCGCTTCTAGCGTGTCGGTACTGTTGCCGGCAATGTGAAACTCTTCTTCCGTGCCGACGATCAGGTCAAAGTCGCCAAGCCAACGTGCCATGTGCTGGCTTACGCTTTCATCCGCGACGAACCGAGTCTCGCCATCGCCAATGCTGGTCAGCCCCCAGAGTACTGGCCGGTAGTCGATGTCCAAGACACGCTTTACACCAGCGTTTCGTGCAGCATCCAGTGCCTTGCGAGCAGCGCGCTGCGTACGCGGTGTAGAGAGATGAGTGCCGGTGATGGCTAAGGCACGTGCTCGGGAGATAAATGCCGGATCGACATCATCTTCATCAATGGCCATGTCAGCACAGTCGTTACGAACAAAGAGTAGGGGGAACTGGTCTTTGTCCTTGATGCCGAGGAGCACTAGGCCCGTCAGGCGTTCAGGATCGCGGATTAAGTGGCTGACATCACAACCGGCCGAGGTGAGCTCTTCGCGCAGAAATTCCCCCATCTGCTCGTTGCCAACTCGAGCTAGCATCGAGGATTTGAGTCCAAGGCGTGCCGTACCATACGCCATATTGCCGGAGCTCCCGCCCAGGTATTTCTTGAAGCTGGTGGCGTCCTCGAGACGCGCACCGATCTGTTCAGCGTAGAGGTCAACGGCGACGCGGCCGAGGCAAATGACATCCAGATCCGGTGAGTGAGGAGAGTGGCGCGTCATGGGCATATCCCTTAATGGGCCGGTGTTACCCGGCATTGACAATAATCGATGTAGATCGAGGTATCGGGGGGAGCCCCGTAGTGCTTATTGATGATCTACGTGTACGCCTGCTCGCGGTCAGGCAACAGAGGCGGAATCCGTCCGTTGGAACTCCGCCAACTCTGCATCCAGGCTGGCCATTTCCTCGCCACCGGCCATCATGTTGAGCACTTCCTCACGAGTGATGTCCTCTTTGCGCCAGCTTCCTAATGAGGTGCCGCGCTTGAGCAGAGTAAAGGCATCACCGATGGGGTAGGCGTGATGGACGTTATGCGTGATGAAGATGACGCCGAGCCCTCGGTTGCGCGCCTGAGCGATATAGCGCAGTACCTTCGATGCCTGCTTGACACCTAGTGCTGACGTTGGCTCATCCAGAATGAGCACCTTGGCACCGAAGTAGACAGCGCGTGCGATTGCGACACACTGGCGTTCGCCGCCTGACAGCGTGCCGACTGGTTGAGACGGGTCACGCACATCGATCCCGATCTTGGCCATCTCTTCACGTGCCACCCGATCTGCAAACTCCCAGTCCACATATTTGAAAGGACCGAACCCCTTGGTGGGCTCACGGCCCATGAAGAAATTACGGGTGATCGACATCAAGGGAATCATTGCGAGGTCCTGGAAGACCGTTGCGATGCCGGCATCGAGTGCCTGGCCGGGGGACGTGAAATTGGCAGGATTCCCCTCCAGCAGCAGTTCACCGTGAGTCGGGGCATGCACTCCTGATAACGTCTTGATGAGGGTCGACTTGCCGGCGCCGTTATCGCCGAGCAGGCACATGACCTCGCCTGCGTAGACTTTCAATGAAATATTGGAAAGGGCGACTACGTTGCCGAAGTGC
Organism: Cobetia sp. 29-18-1; assembly: GCF_029846405.1. NCBI lineage: Bacteria > Pseudomonadati > Pseudomonadota > Gammaproteobacteria > Oceanospirillales > Halomonadaceae > Cobetia > Cobetia sp. 29-18-1. The sequence continues at coordinate 78,789 of NZ_JARWKS010000010.1, read as the reverse complement.
TTGTCGACAGCCTGCATCTCGATAAGAGGAGTGCGGGTGTCAGCGGCTTTCGGAGTATCACCTCTGGCGCGATCGGCGGCGGTCGTAGTCTGTTCCGGCGTCTGTTGCAGGTTGGCGTTAGTAGTCATTACTTAGCCTCCAGAGCTTTCTTGCGCACGTAATTGTTGAACAGTACTGCGATCAGGAGCATGGCGCCGAGGAAGACCTTGAACCAGTCAGTGTTAACGCCGGTGTAGAAGATGCCCATCTGTACCGTGCCGAAGATAAGCGCACCGAATACGGCACCCACGGCAGAGCCATAGCCGCCTGTCAGCAGAGCTCCGCCGATCACGACGGCGATGATGGCTTCCAGTTCCTTGAGCAGACCGCGAGTCGTGTCGGCTGAACCGGTATCCATGACTTGCAGGCAGGCAAAGATGGTGGCGGCGACAGCGGTAAAGATGAACAGCAGGATCTTGACCTTCATTACAGGGACGCCGACGTTGCGTGCAGCATTCACATCACCGCCGCAGGCGAATATCCAGTTGCCGAAGCGGGTGTAAAGCAGCAGCCAGGTCGCGGCAGCGGCCAGTACAATCCACCAGACGATAGAGACCGGGACACCAGTGACACTTGGATTTCCCGCGAAGTTGGTGGCAATCCAGCCTTGGGCTGCCATCCAGCTGAAGAGGCCAGTAAATACCTCGCCGGAGAAAAACGGTGCCAACCAGTCATGATCGGCAATCTCTTGCAGACCGCTGACTTGGGTGCGTCCAGTCGTCAAGCGGGTCAGGCCGATGGCCAGGCCGCGCAGGATGAACAGAAAGCCCAGTGTGACGATGAAGGAGGGCAGGCCTGTCCGCATCACCAGATAGCCGTTAATCCAGCCAATCAGGACGGCACAAGCAAAGGCGAAAGTAATGGCCAGCCAGAGGGGCCAGCCGTATTGCACGGCAGGGATGGCAATCAAGATGCCGGCAAAGCCGATCATGGAGCCGAGAGAAAGGTCGAATTCACCGCCGATCATTAGCAGCGACGCCGCGATCGCGAGAATGCCTAGCTGCGCAGAGACTTCCAGGAAGTTGAGGATGCCCGCCAAGCTGAACATGCCTGTCCCCGAAGCGGCGACAGAGAAGAAGGCAAATACCAGGATGGTGCCGGCAATGGCGCCAAATTCAGGACGTTTCAGCGCGGCCTTGAGGGGATGAACGCGGCGCAGCCGTTCGTCATCAGCGGCCGGAACGGCACTGACAGTGTGATCAGTCATGATGCTCTCTCCTGGCGCCCTCACTGAGAGGACGCCATGTCATGGAAATGAAAGTTTTGCCAAATTGAGCTTTTCGCTTAGCGAATGCCTTGCTCTGAAAGCTCGATGACCTGACCTGCATTTTCGGCGGTAACAAACCCGGGGCCTGTGGCGACATCGCCAGCCGGCATCAGACCGTGTATGTGGTACTGATGCATGAAGACCACCGGCAGATAGCCCTGCAGGTACTGTTGTTGATCAATGGCAAAGTTCATTTCACCCGACTGAATCGCGGCAAGAATATCGGGGGAGAGGTCGAAGGTGCCGAGCTGAAATTTTTGAGTAGCGCCGGCTTCTTGCATGGCTTTGAGCATTGGCTCAGAGCCGAGAGGCCCCAGGGCGAGGATGGCGTCCACTTCGCTATGCTGATTGAGGTAAGCCACGAGAGAGTTTTTGATTTCGGTGGGATCGGTGCTGGTGGCTAGCTCGCTGGCGCTACCGTCAAACCCTTTGATGAAGCCCGCACACCGTGCATCTAGGCCTACGTTGCCTTGTTCCTGATTGATGCAGAGCCCGTGCTTGGCGCCGCTCTCGACCATGCGTTCTGCTGCACCGCGCCCTGCTTCATATTCACTTTGACCAATGTGAAGGCGTGCGCCAATCTCCTTGGACTTATCGCCACCAGAATTGATGGTGATGACCGGGATCTGCTGCTCCACAGCGTTCTTGATGCCTTTGCCCAATGCATCGGCGTCTGTCAGGGAAATGATAAGGCCATCTGGCTGTGAAGCCACAGCAGCATCCAGTAGTTGGGCCATCTTTGCCATGTCAAAGGTAGAAGGTGCGCGGTACTCGACTTTGACACCAAGCTCTTCAGCCGCATCGTCAGCGCCGCGCTTGACGACAGACCAGAAGGGGTCGGAGTTCTGGCCATGAGTGATCATGACGTAGCGCTCGGTGTCGGCTGCCCAGGCGGCATTGGCCACAGAGACTGCTAACAAGGCTGTCGTGAGACTGGCTATCGCACGACGCAGGCGTGGCATCCTTCTGTGAGAGTTCGGAGAGGTGGCGAGAGGCTCGACTTTGTACATGGTTGGCTCCTGACGTTCTTTGGTTATTGTCTTTGTCAGTGAGGAAGAGCGGACTGGCGCTGCTCTCTTCCAGTATGCGAGTGCCCGGTGGTCTGGAACATGGCGTATTCCATCGCGACCGGTAGTTGGAATGTAGATTCCACTCGGATGGAATGCAACCGGAATATTCATTTTATTTTGATCTTGGAATTTTCATTCCATGCGCCTAGACTCCTCCCTATCGCCTACCGGGGGATCGCCAAGATCTCAGCGCCCAGTCAGGTAGGCACAGCGAGGAGTATTTATGCCAGATCCCACTTCCTTGCAGCGCGCCGCGCGTCAGCTGCAGACTTTTGAAGCCCTAGAGGCGCATATAGGCGAGCAATATCCCGAGCTCTCCAAGCGCTTGCAGCAGAGTGCTCGCTTTCTTCTGGATCATCCCCAGGAAGTGGCATTCGGCACGGTAGCCGCACTGGCTGACAAAGCTGGGGTGACACCCTCCACCATGATCCGCTTTGCGAATGCGCTGGGATTCTCTGGCTTTTCGGAGATGCAGAAGCTGTTCCGCTCACGCTTGGTTGAGGCAGAGCCCGATTACAACGAACGCATTCGTGTGGCTCGTGAGGTCACTGGGACGAGCCCAAGCGTCAACGAGCTACTGATGAATTTCGCCGAGGCCAATCTGCAAGCTTTGGCTCAGTTGCCTCATCGCGTGCCGACGCAAGATATCGAGCGAGCGCTGGACCTCATGCAGGCCGCGGAGGCCATTCATCTGTTGGGTGCTCGCCGTAGCTTCGTGGTCTCAAGTTACCTGGCCTATTCGCTGCGTCACGTGGCCAAGCGTGCGTTTCTCATGGATGGGATGGGGGCGATGTATCGCGAGCAGGCCGAGGCAGTGTCTGAACGGGACTGTCTATTGGTGACCAGCTTTGCCCCCTATGCCGAGGAGGTACAAAACGCCGTCAGGTCGGTCAGGGAGCGAGGGGTCCCCATCATATTGATTACGGATTCCTCGTTGAGCCCTCTGACTCGCCAAGCGGATGTGGCATTGGTCGTCAATGAGGCGGAAGTACAGGGATTCAGAGGATTGACCTCCACGTTATGTCTGGCACAAGTGCTGGCAATCGGGCTGGGGGTTCGCAATGAAGCCAATATGGCAACAGATAGTCAGAAATTGCAGATAGAAAACTGATGTTTCAATAACCAGCGGGTTCTCTTGGCAAGTCAACACAGGAGGTGTTGCCTTCCAGCCCCGCGACTTCTCGCAATGCAGTTGCAACAAGCTCAACAACAAACGCCATGAAGAGGAAGTCTTATATGAAAATCGCTCTGTTAGGTGCCGGTCGCATCGGCCGTGTTCATGCTCGCGCTATCTCTGACCACCCGACGGCCGAGCTGGCTTCGGTTAGCGACGCCTTTTCTGCAGCAGCCGAGTCACTGGCTAGCGAGTACGGCGTGCCGGTGCTAAGTGCTGATGATGTTTTCAGCTCTAACGATATTGACGGTGTCTTGATTGCGTCTTCAACACCAACGCATTCTGACTTCCTGGAACGCGCCGCTCGTTCTGGCAAGGCCGTACTGTGTGAAAAGCCGATTGACCTGGATCTAGTGCGTACGCGCCATTGTCTCGCGGTGTTGGAAGAGTATCCGGTCACCTGCGCTCTGGGGTTCAATCGTCGTCACGACCCCCAGTTTTCCGCGCTGAAGACCGCAATGGACTCAGGACGCATTGGCAAGTTGGAAATGATCACGATCACCAGCCGTGACCCTGAGCCGCCCCCCGCTGAATATATTGCAGCCTCGGGCGGTATCTTCCGTGACATGAGCATTCATGATCTGGATATGGCTGCCTGGTTGCTCGGAGAGCCTGTAACGGAAGTGACAGTAAGTGGCAGCTGTCTTGTGGACCCGGCTATTGGTGAGGCAGGTGATCTCGACAGTGTCCTGATCAATCTGAAAAGTGCGTCGGGCAAGTTGGTCAATATCAGCAATTCTCGCCGGGCCTGCTATGGCTACGATCAGCGTATTGAAGTGTTTGGCAGCAAGGGGATGTTGGAGGCGCGCAACGAAACGGATACTCAGTTGCGCTTCACGGGTGCCGAGGGGGTCGTGGATGAGCGTCCACAGTGGTTCTTCCTCGAGCGTTACTCGCGCGCTTATGCACAGGAAGTCGCCGACTTCGTGGCAGCCTGGCAGGAAAATCGGGCGCCGTTGGCAGGAGCGCATGATGGTCTGGCGGCACTTGAACTAGCAGAAGCCGCGCTGATTTCCTACCGAGAAGGTCGGCGAGTCTTGCTCAGTGAAATCCGCTGAGACCTGCTCAGTAATTTGAATTGCCATCGCCATGATAGGAGTCGACCAATGAGCCTTCTGGTAAGACCGCATGCCCCGAGTGAAGATGGCACCTTGCTCGAGGTAACCCCGGAATCTGCAGGCTGGACACACGTGGGCTTTCGCGTGCATCGCTTGAAACAAGGTGAGCGTTTCAAGCGCCACACCGAGAGCCGTGAGCAATGCCTCGTGCTGCTCTCGGGGCGTGCGACCGTGCGTACCGGTGACCAGACTTTCGAGAATATTGGCGAGCGCATGAGTGTTTTCGATCACTTGCCTCCCTATTCGGTGTATCTGCCAGATGGCGTCGCCTACTCGGTAGAAGCCCTGACAGAGCTTGAGATAGCAGTTTGCAGTGCACCGGGGCATGGCAACCATGCCGCGCGCTTGATTCGCCCCGAGCAGGTGGCCTGTTCGACACGAGGCGAGGGGACCAATACGCGCCATGTGCAGGACATTCTTCCGCAGACAGAGCCTGCTGATAGTTTGTTGGTGGTTGAGGTCTATACACCGCCGGGTAATTGGTCCAGCTACCCGCCGCACAAGCACTGTGCGGACAACCTCCCGGAGGAGTCTTTCCTGGAGGAAACCTATTATCACAAGCTCAATCCGTCACAGGGCTTTGCGTTCCAGCGCGTCTATACCGATGATCGCTCTCTGGATGAAACCATGGCGGTGGAGGACGGTTGCTGTGTGATGGTGCCGGAGGGATATCATCCTGCCGCTGCCCCGCACGGCTATGAGCTCTACTACCTCAATGTCATGGCCGGGCCCAAGCGGGTCTGGAAGTTCAAGAATGATCCTGCGCATGAGTGGATCGTCGAGCAGGCGTGATAGACAGGCTATTCTTCGGTAAGTCGTAAAAAAGCCCGCTTCTGGGCATTCCAGAGGCGGGCTTTTGCGTTCATGGCGTCACATTACGCCAGAGGGCTTTATACCAGCTCGCGCTTTTCTTCCCGTGCGATGCGGCGATCACGTGCGACCGCGCGGCAGATGACGATCAATACCGCCAGGGTGAGCACTGGCCATACCAGTACGTAGGTGGCAAATAGCAATGTCATGTGTGTTGTCTCCCTGTTCTGTTTCGGACGTTATCCAGAATCATGCGCCGGTGGAGGCGGCAGGCTGCGTCTGGATCGGTGTTGTCGTATCACGACCGCCTGAGTCGAGTGCTTCGTCATAGTTGCCGACACGTGCGGTGATAGTGTCGAAGTCGAAGCGTTCCTGGCGGCTGGTGAGGCTCATGACCACACACACCAGGGTGCTGGTGCCGTAAGCGGTCAGCGATGCCAGCAGGACGGTGTAGTCGCGCAGGAAGTCAGTCGCGAAGATCAGCATGGCGATCATGGCCGCGATTCCAGCAAGGATGCCGAGAATGCGCCCCAGGAAGCCGAATACCATCAGTCCGATGATCACGCCGCCGCCGATGCTGGCGAGCAGCTCGAAGAACAGACCGCTCATGCCCGTCAGCGGCACCAGTTCAAAGCGTGCCAGGCAGAACATCACCATCGCGACGATGACCGACGTGGTGAAGGCGGTATTGGTCACTCGATTCCAGAAGCAGCTGGCGATGACCGGGAAGACGATCGCGCCCCACAGAGCCCCGACGAAGACCAGCATCACCAGGATATCCAGTGAGAAGCTGGCGAAGACGATACCCAACACCGTGGCGATGATCATGGTCAAGCGGCCGATGAAGAGCATGCGCTTCGGGTCTGGCTTGCCGCGGGCGATATTCTTGCCATAGACATCGGCCATGATGATGGCGGACAGCGCGGAAAGGTCGGAATCCGCGGTGGAGGACAGCGAGCCGATCACCAGAATGAAGAACAGCGCGATGAAGAACGGCGGCAGGTACTCGGACACCATCTGCGGGATGAGGTTGTTCATGTCGCCGTTGAGCGGCTCCACCCCGAGTGTCAGTGCCATCAGGCCAATCATGCCCAGGCCGATGACGATGGCGCCATAGCCCAGCGTCGCGGTGAGGAAGGTCGGCTTGATGTGGTCTTCGTTGACGGCGAACAGGCGCTGGGAAATGGTCTGGTTACCGATCGCATAGGCCAGTACCGCGACGAAGAAGGGCGCACCCTGATTCAGGATGGCATCCGTCGAGAAGAAGTTGGCCTGCTCGGGCGTCAGGTTATCCAGGCCTGCGACCAGCTCTGTCGGGCCACCCATCGCAAAGAACACCGCCGGAATGATCACGATGGCGATCGCCATCAGGGCAACCAGTTGCGCGAAGTCGGTCAGTACCGAGGCGCGGAAGCCCGACCACAGGGTATAGAACAGCACCCCCACGCCCGCCATGATCACGCCCGCCTGGAAGGACAGCGGCGAGAGCACGGAGACGAGCGCCCCGGCGGCAGTGAAGTTGACCATCAGGCTGATCACGCTACCCAGCAGGTTGGAGAGCGCCAGAATCAGCTGACTGGAGGAGCCGTGGCGCGCATGGATCAGCTCGCCCAGTGTATGCGCATTGGGCGCCAGCTTGCGGAAGCGGCGGCCGAAGGGGTAGATGAACAGAATCATCAGTGCGCCCCACAGGCCATAGTGGATCGGCCCTGAGACACCATAGGTATAGCCGGAGGTGGCGGCAGCATAGAAGGAGGCCGCCCAGATCCAGGTAGCCGTCATGCTCGCCGCGCCCATGCCGAAGCCAACGCGATGGTTGGAGACCATGAAGGCATCGGCATCTTCATTTTTCTTGCGGATCCCCAGCGTCATCAGGTAGGTGCCGCCATAGAAGGCAAGCAGCAGCAGTACGACAGTCAGGGTAGAGAATTGATATAGCGATTCGTTGTTCAAGAACTGGCCCTCGGTAGGGAAACAGGGCGCTACGCAACGCAGTCGCCCGAGGGCAAACGGTTGTCGATAGCGACGAGTAAGGAGGGGAAGGTTCTTAGCCGTGGACGTAGTTCTGCGTCATTTGCTCAAGCAAATGGCATCCAGCGCAGCACGTGGGCCGCGTCATCAATAATCGGCAATCTCGGTCAATGAAGACGGAGTTGGTGGCACTTCCCGGTCAGGCGGGAACTTGGGGGAGGGCGGCGTGGCATGCATCTGCCTTCATCGGAATAATGATATCGCATACGCGTCCTTGTTATCGGTCAAGCCTTGCAAGGGCGCTGATGCGAGTTGTTGGTCAGCCCCAAGCTTGGCAAAACGGTGTTTTTATTTTCTCTCGTTATCAAATTCGTTGACAACGATAAATTATGCGCATGTCAATGTCTACACCCTGGCGGGCAAAGCTTGCCTCTCATTCACGTCAACGGTGGTTGGACGAGCGGGTGCGACGATGTTCAGTTGCGTGACACGTGCCAGAGCAGCATGGAAGACATGACTTATTATATATAAATAATATTACTCGGCATGAGTTGTGTTTATTTGCTGAGTGTTCTGAATGGTGCCAGAAAGTGGAATAAATCGTTGTTATTACGTCATGCGTATTACTTGTCCAATGCTTGAGGAAAAGACTCCCTCAATGGCTCAGGCAACGACTGACTCGGCTTGGAGGGGGTGTTGACCCATGGGAGAGCGAGTCTTCAAAGCGGCCTACCCACAGTAAAACGCCCTGTCCGAAGACAGGGCGTAGTGGGCATGCTCAACGCAGGGTTTGGCTTACCGAGAGCTTTCTGCTGTCTTGCGAGTGCTTTCCCAGCGCAGGTGCGCTTCGGGAGAATAGCTACGTGACGGCGTGTGCTCGAGACCGATCTTGGCGGTACCGATCGACACCAGACGCAGCAGGGACGCCGTGGCGGCAATCACGATGAACAGCGCCGGCACACCGCCGAGATTGGAGAGCATCTTGATGCCATCAATGCCCACGAAGGCCGTCATGATCCAGGCGACGGCGCCGATGGTGCAACCCCAGATGATCTTCATGAGCAGACGATCATTGGTATTTTCATCACTGTCACCGGCCATGGCGGCCTGGCTGTCAGTGCTGCACAGCTGGCTGATCGCTTCGGTGTTGGAGTCGGCTGCCGTCACGAAGGACAGGAAGGCGATGATCAGGAAGACGGCGCTGACCAAGGTGCTCATCGGCAGTTCGTCAAACAGGGCATAGATGACGGAGCCTGCACCAGACTCATTCAGCAGTTGGTAAAGCGCACCGCCACTTTGCATGTCGAACTGGATAGTGGAGCTTGCGAAGACACTCACGTAGGTGATCGAGAACAGGGCCGGCGCGACCAGGTTGATCAGCATGAACTGTCGCACGGTATAGCCACGGGAAATCTTGCCCAGGAACAGGGCGGATATCGGTGCCCATGCCATCCAGTTGGCCCAGTAGAAGATACTCCAGCTTTTCGGCCACGGATCGTCATCGAAGGCCCCGGTGAACAGGCTCTTTTGCATGAAGTTGTTGAAATACTCACCCGCAGCTTCGGTGCCATAGCCAAGAATGGTCTGGGTCGGGCCGCACAGGAAGACGAAGGCCATGAAGACGAAGAAGGCCTTGGCGTTGATGGCGGACAGACGCGCAATGCCTTTCTGCAGACCACTGGCCGCGGAGGCGGTAAAGCAGGCCACGATGGCGAGAGTCACCAGTGCCAGCATCAGCGGGCCAGTGCCGGTCCCCAGGAAGCGGTCCAGGCCGCCGGCCAGTGTCATGGCGCCGGTGCCCAATGACGATGCCATGCCGCAGACCAGTGCGAACAATGCCAGTGCATCCAGCGCGCGGCCCTTGCGGCCGATCAGGCGATCACCCAACAGCGGCACGAAGAGCGTGCCGAGCGAGAACGGCTTGCCCAGGTTGTAATGCATCAGAGCGAACAGCAATGCCGGGACGGTATAGATCGCATAGGGCGTGAATGACCAATGCAGGAACATCGTCGAGAGTGCAAAGCGTGCTGCCTCAGGAGAGTTCGCCGTCACCTCCAGTGAGCCGGGCGGAGTGTGTAAGTGATAGAGCGGTTCTGCGGTCGACCAGAACATGATGCCGACGGCCAGCGTGGTACATAGCGTGATAGAAAACCAGCGCCAGGGTGTCAGGATTCGCGTGGCATTTTCACCACCGATCCGCGTGCGGCCCAGTGGTGACAGGTAAGTGATCAGGCATGTCACCACCATCGCCAGTGCCGTAATCGAGAACAGCCAACCGAACTTGTTGAGTACCCAGTCATTCAAGGCCGTCGTGGTGGCGAGAAAGCCTTCGAGATTGATAAGGCTTGCTGCCACTGCGACTATCAGCAGGATGAACGGTGGCCAGAAGACGAGGGGGCGGATGGAAGAACTAAACATACGCGTTCCTATAATTTTCTTGTGTGTCTGAGGATGCTAACCCATAAAATTCTGTTTTGTCAGCGTTGTGCTTTCAGCCTTGTATGGGTATACACGCGCGCGTTCAGGTAAGGAATCTGGGTTATTTTTTGAGGGTTCTGTCAGGAAATCGCTTCAGTGGCTAACGCACCCTAGCCGTAACGCAGGCTGCATGGCCCATGCCACTGTGCGGGCCATGACACTCAAGAGAAAACCACGACACCCCCGTCGCCTCTCGGCCCGGGGGTGTCGTGGTTTCTCCTTGAGGACTTGAGTGTCACGCCATCTCGAGTTGGCTCAGCTGGACTGGGAAGATTGCCAGCGCTGGTGAGCTTCCGCCGAATAACTGCGTGACGGCGTGTGCTCGAGGCCGATCTTGGCGGTGCCGATCGAGACCAGTCGTATCAGAGACGCCGTGGCACCGATCACGATGAAGAGCGCTGGTACCCCGCCGAGGTTGGAGAGCATCTTGATGCCATCGATGCCGACGAAGGAGGTCATGATCCAGGCGACGGCACCGATGGTCGAGCCCCAGATGATCTTCATCATCAGGCGGCCCTTGCTGCGGTCTTCGCTTTCGTTGCCTGCCAGAGCCTCCTGGCTATCCGAGCTGCAGAGTTGGCTGATGGCATCGGTATTGGAGTCGGCCGCTGTCACGAAAGACAGGAAGGCGATGACCAGGAAGATCCCTCCCACCAGAGAGCTCATCGGTAGCTCATCGAATAGTGCGTAGATCACCGAGCCAGCCCCGGCCTCGCTGAGGATGGTGTTGAGTGCCCCGGCGGTATCCATGTCGAGCTTCAATGTCGTGCTGCTGAACACCGCGACATAGATGATCGAGAAGAGTGAGGGCGCCACCATGTTGATCAGCATGAACTGCCGCACGGTATACCCCCGTGAGATCTTGCCCAGGAACAGAGCCGAAATCGGTGCCCATGCCATCCAGTTGGCCCAGTAGAAGATGGTCCAGCTCTGTGGCCAGGGGTCATTGTCGAAGGCCCCGGTGAACAGATTCTTGCTCATGAAGTTGGTGAAGTATTCGCCAGCCGCTTCCGTGCCGTAGCCCAGGATGGTCAGCGTCGGACCGAAGGCGAACACGAAGATGAGAAAGGCGAAGAAGGCCTTGGCGTTGATGGCGGACAGGCGTGCGATGCCTTTTTGCAGACCACTGGCCGCCGAAGCGGTGAAACACAGCACGATCGCGAGGGTGACGATGCCCAGCATCAGCGGGCCCGAGCCAGTGCCGAGGAAGCGGTCGATGCCGCCTGCCAATGTCATGGCCCCTGTACCGAGGGACGACGCCATGCCACAGACCAGGGCGAAGAGCGCGAGTGCATCGAGCGCACGTCCCTTGCGACCGATCAGTCGATCTCCCAGCAGCGGCACGAACAGGGTTCCGAGCGAGAAGGGCTTGCCGAGGTTGTAATGCATCAGGGCAAAGATCAGCGCAGGGACGGTGTAGATCGCATAGGGCGTGAACGACCAGTGCAGGAACATGGTCGAGAGCGCGAACCGCGCGGCTTCCGGGCTATTGGCGGCAATGTCCAGCGAGGTGGGCGGCGAGTGCAGATGATAAAGCGGCTCTGCGGTCGACCAGAACATGATGCCCACGGCCAACGTGGTGCATAACGTGATGGAGAACCAACGCCATGGGGACAACAGTCGCGTCGCGTTCTCGCCGCCGATACGGGTGCGGCCCAACGGCGAAAGATAGGCTATGAGGCAGGCCACCACCATGCTGAGCGCCGTGATGGAAAACAACCAGCCGAACTTGCTCAGTACCTGGTTGTTGAGATTGGTAGTGACAGCCAGAAAGCTGTCGAGATCGATCAAGCTCGCCAATACGGAGGCGAACAGCAGAATGAAAGGTGGCCAGAAGACCAGTGGGCGCACGGATGCTCCGAACATTTGATACTCCTCGATCTTGTTGTCGGGTGTAGCCGATCATCTTGTTGTCAGGTGTTACCGATCATCTCGGGGTGGCGCTTGACGTCTTGTCTGCGCCGATCAGGGGCCTCATCGGTAAGGGGGGGAATGAGCGTCTGATCATGTAGGGACGATCATCTGATTTTGCAACGTCAGTGCTCGAGGAGGAGGCGGAATTACGTCAGCTTTCCGGGCTCCCTGTGACATGCAGCGAACTGCCGTGCAGCGTATTGCAGGGCAGTTCGGAAAATCTTCCATCCTGTCGCAGGCAGAATGTCAGGGGTCGTAATGGAGATAGTAAAAACGCCCGTATAAGCAGCAAGACCAGTGATCCTGATGAGGACTCATCGCTCCTGAGGTTTCTCTCGCAACAATTCGCGAATCATCTCTGCGCAAGTATCGAAGATCGGATGCGTCAGGCTGGGGGAACGATGGAGTTCAATTTCGGCAGTGGGTAGCGCCGGAAGCCCCGCTTCGGTGCCCAGCTCGCACCAGTCTTCAGGCAACGAGCGTCGATCTGCCACCGTGATGGCATGGCCCTGATTGACGATGACTCTCAAGCCACTGGGGCTCTGACTGGTGGAATCGATACGCCAACTGCGTTCTGCCTGGGTCAGGGCGGACAATGCCCTCTCGCGATAGATGCATTGTTCGGGGAACAGCGCCAACGGCAGCGGAGCGGAGGGGTCCAGCACAAAGCGTTGATGCGCCGCCCACACGACAGGCTCGCGAGACAGCAGTTCCCCCTGGCGTTGTTGGTTGTGGCTGACCGCGATGACCAGATCCAGCTGGCCGGCATCGAGCTGTTCCAGCAGTTCCGTGGACATCCGGCAGTGGATGTGCGGACGGATCTGGGGGTGGCGCTCGCCGAGATGTGCCAGCAGCTCTGGCAACCAGGTGGTGGCGTAATCCTCCGGCAAGCCGAGGCGCAACGTGATCGGGTGGTCGTTTTCGCTGAGGGCCGCCACGGCTTCGCGTTGCAGTTGCAGGATGCGTCGTGCGTAACGCAGAAACGTTCGGCCGGCATTGGTCAATTCCATATGACGGCTGGTTCGCATCAGCAGTCGATAGCCAAGACGCTCCTCGAGGGTGCTGATGCGCAGACTGACAGTGGACTGCGTGCGATGCAGATGCCGCGACGCCTGAGTGAAGCTCCCGCTGTCGGCCACCGTCACGAATGCCAGCAGGAGATCCGTATCCAGCGATGGCAGCGGGCGAGGGGCGTCTGCGCTTGATGTATCGGGTTTGCCGATGGATTTCATTGGAATGACTCGTTTCTCAAATGCATGGATTCTGGCCAGCATAGTGCCTGACCCACGAGCTGTCTTGTCCCCCAGCCCCACGACGTGAGGATACCTCCGTGACTGACCTGACTTCCGCGATGCCCCCGCAATTGGCCGATGCCGAGACCGTCGATCTCTCCGCGTTGGTTGATACCGAGCGTTACCCCCTGCATGACCCCCGATCTCCAGCGCTTGAGGCCACGATCGCCAAGGCGCGTGAAGATCTCGAGCGTGAGGGTTGCGCCGTATTGAGAGGATTTCTGCGTCCGGAGCGCCTTGCGCAGATGCAAGCGGAAACGGCCCGTCTCGCCGAGACCGCGTTCTACAACACCCGTGAGGTGAATGCCTATTTCACGGCCGATGACGACCGCTTGCCCCAACAGGACCCGCGTCGCTTGTTCATGACGCGCACCAGTGGCTTCGTGACGCGTGACATGATCCCTGCCGATAGCCTGATGCAGCGGCTGTACGTCTCGCAGGCCATGAAGCAACTGGTGTCGGCCTGTCTTGGTCGTGAGCGGGTGTACGAGTATGCCGACCCCTTTGCCGGGCTCGTGCTCAACGTGCTGCCAGATGGCACCGAGCAACCCTGGCACTACGACACCAACGAATTCATCGTCACCATGATGACGCAACAGCCCGAGAGCGGGGGTCAGTTCGAGTATTGCCCCGGCATCCGTACCCCCAACGATGAGCACTACGCTGCCGTAGGCGAAGTGATCCGGGGAGAGTCGCGTGAAGCGGTGAAGACCTTGAGCCTCAACCCGGGCGATCTGCAGTTGTTCAAGGGGCGGTTCAGTCTGCACCGCGTCACGCAGGTGTCGGGTGAGGTTCCCCGGTTGACGGCGATCTTCGCGTATTCCGAAACGCCGGGAGTGGTCGGCCGGCTTGAACGTACGCGTCAGCTGTATGGACGAGTCTCGGAGCAGCACATTCTGGCGGAAGCTCAGCACGTCCAGCGTGCCGATGGTCTGCTCGACTGAGACGGGCGCGACATTCCCGTGACGCCTTCCCCCTTGTACGCGCCTTGGCGCTTGACCGAACTTTTCCCACAGGGCACTTCACATGAAAATGGACCTGACAGCGATGGGCATTCTGGCCCCGACCCATGCACTGGAAGACTGCGAACCGACTTCGGAAGAGATTGCGCAGATCCAATGCGACCGACTCGCGCGTGTTCGCCAGGAACTGGCCCGTCGCGATATCTCGGCGGCAGTGCTGTTCGACCCGGCCCATGTCCGCTATGCCACCGGGTCTCGCAACATGCAGGTATACAGCTCACGCAATCCCGCTCGCTACGTATTCGTCCCCGCGGCAGGGCCGGTCGTGCTGTTCGAGTTCTCGGGGTGTGAACACCTGGCCAGCCATCTGCCGACCGTGGACGAGATTCGTCCGGCCAAGGCGATTTCCTATTACTTCAATGAGAAGAATACACAAGACGTCACCAGGGCCTGGGCGGATGAAATCATTGACCTGGTGCGCCAGTGTGGCGGAGGTGAGCGGATCGCCCTCGAAAGCGCGACTGCGGAAGCCGCTTTCATGCTCGAGCAGCGTGGCTATCAGGTGTTGGATGCCCATGAGCCCCTTGAGCAGGCACGTGCCATCAAGGTACCCAACGAGATAAAGATGATTCGCTCCTCCCTGAGAGCGGTCGAGGAGGGGGTGCGCAAACTGGAGACCTCCATCCGTCCTGGCGTCACCGAGAATCACGCCTGGTCGCTGCTGCACCAGCACATCATCGAGACAGACGCCGATTTCATCGAGACACGCCTCATGAATTCCGGGCCGCGCACGAACCCCTGGTTCCAGGAATGTTCCGACCGTGTCATCCAGGCAGGAGAACTGGTCGCACTGGATACCGATGTGGTGGGACGTTACGGATACTATGCGGATTTCTCGAGAACCTTCCTGTGTGGTTCGGGGGAGGCCAGCGCCGAGCAGAAATCGCTCTATCGCATGGCGTATGACCAGATCCAGACCAACATGGAAAATCTCAAGCCCGGGGTCAGCTTCAAGGAATACGCCGAACGCGCCTGGCGAATCCCTCCCGCTTACCGCGCGCGTCGTTACTTTGCCCTGGCGCATGGTGTCGGGATGAACGGCGAGTATCCCTACATCGTTCATCGCGAGGATATCGAGGACAAGGGTTACGACGGCATCCTCAAGCCGGGGATGACGCTGTGTGTGGAGAGCTATATCGGGCATGAGTCCGGTGGTGAAGGCGTCAAGCTCGAAGAGCAGCTGTACATTCGTGACGATGGTCAGGTGGAGCTGTTGTCCGACTACCCCTTCGACGAGCGCCTGCTGAGCTAGGCCGTCTGAGTCAGGCCGGTTGAGCCGGGCCTGTTGAGCCGGGCCTGTTGAGCCGGCCCCGGGTAGCTTGCCGACGCGCATCGGCATTACGCGGCATGGCGGCTTTGGTAACATGAGGTCAATTGTGCGGGTGGCTGTCAGCGACGGTCACCCGCTTTGCCATTGTCTCATGGCGAAAGAGAGCCAGATGGCAGCCGTGTGCCGTGAACGTGAGAGTGTGTCGAGAACGTCTATCGTTCATGGGATACCGGTTGCTTCCTGCTCGCCTTTTGCCTTTCGTGAGTGTCGTCTATGCCAACCCCTCTGCCACTGCAGAAACTGCCGCCCTTGAGTTCGCTGAAAGGGTTTGAAGCTGCTGCGCGTCTGCTGAGTCTCCGCGCGGCCGCCGAGGAGCTGAACCTGACGCATCCGGCCATCGCCAACCAGATTCAGCGTCTCGAAGAGAGTCTGGAGGTGAAACTGTTTGCCCGTGAAGGCCGTCATGTGGTGCTGACGGCAGCTGGCGAGCGTTTCTATCCGGTAGTACGTGAAGCGCTGGCGGGCTTGGTGCAAGGCGCCGAGTCTCTGCGCCAGATGCAGCATGCCCAGCCGCTGACGATTCAGGTCTATGTGACGACCTCGATTCGCTGGTTGGCACCTCGCTTGTCGCATTTCCAGGCCATGCATCCTGAAGTCGAGCTCAAGCTGATGACGTGCAGTCTCGGCTGGGAGTTCGATGAGGCCAATGCCGATGTCGGTATCGTCTTTCGCGATGCGCCGCTGGCGGACCACCTGCACTGGCAGCCGTTGTTCGAGTCACGCCTCTTCCCGGTATGCAGCCCCCAGCTGCTGGGCGACGATGCACGCCCGGTTGCCGCGGATGCCTTGAAGACGCTGCCGTTGATCGGGGTCTACACCGAGGGCTGGAATTGGGAGAGTTACTTCGAGGCATTGTCGCTAGGCCCGTGTCCCACCCGCAATTGCATCGTGGTCGACACCCTGGCCGTCGCCCTAGAGATGGCGGCGCGCGGGGAGGGCGTCGCATTGGTCAACGGGCCCTTTGCCGACGATGACCTGGCGAACGGTCGACTCATCAACCCGACCGGACAGGTGACGACCGGGCGCGGTGAATGGGGGGCTGTCTGTCATCGCGAGCTGGAGCGGGATCCGCGCGTCGCGACCCTCCTTGGCTGGCTGGAGGCACAGAGTCGCAGCGTGCCCACCTGATCCGCCAGAGCGAGAGCTGTCACGTGACAACGCCACCTTCGGGTGGCGTTTTTTGTTTCCGGGTTCTGACTTCTGGGTTCTGTGTTCTGAGTTATGGGGGGGCTGGGCATCTGGCATCTGCCGGTTGATCGCTGTTTGCCATTTGCTGTTCGTTCGGAGACGTGGGGTCTGGGGGCTTACAAAAATTGTTACCAATCACCAAATTCTTATGAATTGTTGGCAGGCAGGTCGGCCAGTAGGGTGAGCTTCAAGATGACATGGGCCACGACGGACAGGATTCCACTCCGTCCCAACCCTGTGCAGTACACCGGACAGCCAGCAGGCAGACAGCAAAGAGGACAGCACATGAAAGTCGGATTCATCGGTCTCGGTAACGTGGGTGGCAAGCTGGCAGGTAGTCTGCTGCGCAATGGACATGACGTCACCGTGCGTGACCTTGACCCGGAAGCCGCCAAGCCTTTCCTCGCGCAGGGTGCCAAGTGGGCGGATTCTTCCAAGGAACTCGCCGAAGCCAACGACATGGTCATCACCTGCCTGCCGTCTCCGGCTGCCTGCAGCGCCGTGATGGAAAGCGACGACGGCATCATCGCCGGTCTGCGTGAAGGCAAGATCTGGCTCGAGATGAGCACTACCGACGACGGCGAACTGCGTCGTATCGCCGACAAGGTGCTGGCCACCGGTGCCAAGGCACTGGAAGCGCCGGTCTCCGGCGGCTGCCACCGCGCTGCCACCGGCAATATCTCCATCTTCGTCGGCGGTGACCGCGAATCCTTCGAGCAGGTGCTGCCGGTGCTGACCAACCTGGGGCGTCGCGTTCTGCACACCGGGGAGCTGGGTACCGCCTCCGTGCTCAAGGTGATGACCAACTATCTGGCCACCGCCAACCTGTGCGCCGTCGCCGAAGCCCTGACCGTCTGCAAGAAGGCCGGCATGGACATGAACACCACCTACGAGGCGATCAAGATTTCCTCGGGCAACTCCTTCGTCCACGAGACCGAGTCCCAGGTCATCCTGAACGGAAGCCGCAACATCAGCTTCACCATGGATCTGGTGCTCAAGGATGTCGGCCTGTTCGACACCCTGGCCAAGAACCTGGATGTGCCGCTGGAAATCTCCCCGATGCTGATGGACATCTTCCGCGATGGTCAGGAACGCTTCGGTCCGCGTGAGTGGTCCTCCAACATCATCCGTCGTCTCGAGGAAGCCGCCGATGTCCGTGTGCTCGGCACCGGCTTCCCGGCAGAGCTGACCGATGACGAGCCGGAAGAAGTCGGCTACGAAGTCGGCGTTACCGGCCGCAGCTGAGCCGTGAAGACTGCCCCGGAGCGCCGTGCGAATGGCCTCCGGGGCATTTGCGTTTGAGACTCACCCTCAGGGAAAGTGTTATCTCCCACCAGCAACGAGAGGTCTGGCATGCAACATCACGACAACTTCTACATCAATGGCCACTGGCAGGCACCCTTCGGGCGCGAGCGCATGGAGGTCATCAATCCGGCCACCGGCGAGCTGTGCGCCAGTGTGCCGCGCGCCGGTGAGCAGGATGTGGAGGCTGCCATCATGGCAGCACGTCAGGCGCTGCCTGCCTGGTCCACGACATCCGCGCAGGAACGCCACGATATCCTGATGGCGGCAGCGGATGAGATGCAGCGTCGCTTCGATGAGCTGCGCGACGTGCAGGTGCTCACCATGGGTTGCCCGGTGCAACTGGCCGGCGCGCTGCACGTGGAAGGTCCCATCGAAGGCATGCGTTACTACGCCGAGCGTGCCTTCCAGATGGAAGAGGACGAGCGCAAGGGCGATGTGACCCTGATGCGCGAGCCCATCGGTGTCTGCTCGCTGATCAACCCGTGGAACTATCCGCTGCATCAGTTGATCGGCAAGCTGGCCCCGGCGTTGGCGGCAGGCTGCACCGTGATCGCCAAGCCGGCGGAGCAGACGCCGCTGCAGGACTTCATCATGGCCGAGATCTTCGAGAAGGTCGGTCTGCCTGCTGGCGTCTTCAATGTGGTGACGGGCGAGGGCAGCGAGATCGGCCCGGTGATGTCCGGCCATCCGCAGGTCGACATGGTGTCCTTCACCGGCTCGACCATTGCCGGTAGCAAGGTCGCCGAGAGTGCCGCGCCTACCGTCAAGCGGGTCTGTCAGGAACTGGGCGGCAAGTCGCCGTTGCTGGTGACGGAAGATGCCGACCTGGCCACGGCCGTGCGCTTGAACGTCGAGAACGTGATGGCCAATACCGGCCAGACCTGCGACGCCTTCACGCGTCTGCTGGTGCCGCGTTCGCGCATGGAAGAGGCGACCCGTCTGGCGGTCGAGATCGCCAATGAGCAGGTGGTGGGTGACCCGAATGATCCGGCGACCACCATGGGGCCGCTGGTCTCCCAGCGTCAGCGCGAGCGGGTGCTTGATCTGGTGCAGCGGGCCATCAACGATGGTGTCGAGCTGGCGCTGGGTGGCGTCGAGCCGCCCGAAGGGCTCGAGAAGGGCTGCTATGTGCGGCCGACCATCTTCACCAATGTCAGCAATGAAATGGAGATCGCCCGTGAGGAGGTCTTCGGCCCGGTGCTGTGCATCCTGCCCTACGACGACGTGAAGCAGGGGATCGCCATCGCCAATGACAGCGTCTATGGCCTGTCATCTGCGGTCTATGCGCGTGACGCCAAGGCAGCATTGCCGATCGCCCGCTGCATGCAGGCAGGGCAATGCTATCTGCAAGGGGCAGAGTTCTCCTTCGATGCGCCCTTCGGTGGCTACAAGCGTTCCGGCAACGGCCGTGAATGGGGCGACGAAGGCCTGGCGGAATATGTCGAGGTCAAGGCACTGCTCGGTGCGCCGGTCATCTCCTGACAGGAGGCGAATGACGCCGCCGTGATGCCACGCAAGATACCCGTGATTCGTGAGGCCAGGCTGGCCTTGTGAATCACGGGTATCTTGCATTCGCGCCATCGACCATTCGCGCCATCGACAAAAGACACCCTCAAGGCGCTTGTCGGCTGTCGCGGATGCGCTTCGCTATCAGAGCAACGCCCATCGCGTCTGTCACATCGCTGAGTACTGAAAAATACCTATATGCTCAGTGCTAAAAATACCTATATATAGTGGCAAGACTTTGTGCGGTGCAGCATAACTGGCTCGCCAGGTGCCGTTTTGGACCTCAGATGATGCGCGAGGAGAGCTGACGCGCCGCCTGAACCAGATGCTTGGAGTAGGCGCGAGCCTGCTGCGGATTCAGGCAGTCCTGGCTGATGACGGCACTGATGGCGGCAATGGGCTCGTTGCGCATGTTCAGCACAGGCGCCGCGATACAGCTCAGCTGTCCTTCAGCCTCGCCGCTGGACACCGCATATCCCAGGCGTTGTGCGCGTTCAAGCTCGGCATCCATCTCGTCACGGCGTTCGGCCAGGCCGGGCGTGCTCCGCGTTGCAGCTTCCAGATACAGTTGGCATGAGGCATCGGGGCGCATGGCGAGAATCGCCTTGCCGGCGGCACAGGCGTGCTGGGCCATGGTCTTGCCGATGTAGAGGTTGTAGCTGCCACTGCCGGAGGCATCGACCTTCGAGATCACCACCACCTGATCCCCGATGGGGATACACAGGAAGATCGAGCGGTGAATCTCGTTCTTGAGAATCTCGGCGATGGGGTAGAAGACCGGAATCAGGCTCTGCTTGTTGTAGATCGTCGAGGAGATCTGGAAGATGCGCGAGCCGATGCAGTAGGACTTCTTGCGACCGGGATCGTGGGCGACCAGCTGATGGTGCAGCAGGGAGTTGATCACGCGGTGTCCGGTGGCAGGCGAGATGCCGGTGGACTCGCAGATTTCCGAGAGCGTCAGCGGGTAGGAGGCTGCCGCAAGCAGATCCAGAATCATGACACTGTGGTCGACGGCAGGGGCTTTGGTCTTCTCGTGATTCATGAACGCGGGGACACTCCGAAACGCGAATCTCGGTCACAGGCGGCGTGCATCCGGGACTGTGACACCTTGACGACGGATGAACGATGCCACACACGGCATCTCTCATGCGCTGAAAATAAAACGGCCCATAGGGTACCAGACCCATGGGCCGTGCGCGGGATTGGTGGCTGACCTCGGCTCACTCGGCGTGATCGGCCAGCACCAGGTCCGCGCCTTTTTCCGCCACCATCATCACCGGCGCATTCAGATTGCCGGAGGTGATATTGGGGAAGATGGCGGCATCGATGACGCGCAGCCCCGCCACACCATGCACCTTCAGCCGGCTGTCGACTACGGCGTTCGCCTTGTCTGGGCCCATCGCGCAGGAGCCACACAGGTGGTAGATGGAGCCTCCCTGAGAGCGGAAGTACGCAAGCATGCTGTCCTCATCCTGTACCGTCTCGGCCGGGGCGACCTCGCACTCGGTGATGGCCTTGAGCGCGGGCGCGCCCATCAGCTTGCGCACCAGACGACTGCCCTGGATGACCTCATCAATGTCTTTCTGGGTGCTGAGGTAGTTGGGGCAGATGGTCGCCGGCGCCGCCGGGTCTGCCGAGGCCAGTGAAATGCTGCCACGGCTGGTCGGTCGGCAGGAATTGAAGGCCAGCAGGAAGCCGGAATACGGCTCCGGCGTCAGCTTGGCCTTCGGGTCGTTGGGAATCTGGTAGGACATCGGATTGAAGTAGAGCTGAATGTTCGGCTCTGACTCCGCGTCGCTTCCGCGGAAGAATCCCCCGGCCTGATTGACGCTCATGCCCAGCGGTCCGCTGCGGTTGATAAGATACTGCAGTCCTGCCTTGGCCTGGCCCCAGAAGGATGCGAAGTCGTCATTCAGCGTGGTGCGATTGGCGCGGTAATAGTAGCTGGCACACAGATGGTCCTGCAGGTTCTGCCCGACGGCCGGCAGGTCTACCTGTGTCTCGATACCATGCGTGGCCAGTGCCCTACGCTCGCCGATCCCCGAAAGCTGCAGCAGCTTCGGGGAGTCCACGGCGCCAGCGCAGAGAATGACCTCGCGCCGTGCCGTCACCTCGATGACCTCGTCATCAAGCCGGTAGACGACACCCGTGGCGCGCTTGCCGCCATCGGATGTCTCTTCCAGCGTCACGCGCTCCACCCGGCAGATATGCTTGAGCGTGAGGTTGTCGCGTGACAGTGCCGGCTTCAGGTAGGCGGTGTTGCTGGAGTCCCGCTGTCCCTTGCGGATGTTGGCCTCATAGATGCCAGCACCCTCGAAGTGTTCGCCATTGAAATCATCATTGAGCGTGTAACCCAGCTCGCGGGCACCTTCCAGCCACGACTGGCAGATCGGGTGCGCGCCATGTTTCAGCGGCGTGATGCCGATCGGCCCCTGGCCGGAGCGATACTCGGTGTCGCCATCCGGGTGGCATTCAAGACGCTTGAAGTAGGGCAGTACCTCGCGATAGGACCAGCCGTCGTTGCCGGCGCGCGCCCAGTCATCGAAGTCCGAGGCCTGGCCCCGGACATAGATCATCGCATTGATGGAGCCGGAGCCACCCTGCACCTTGCCGCGGGGGGTATAGATCTTGCGCCCCCCCATCGCGGCTTCTTCCTTGCTGTAATACATGTAGTTGTAGGTCGGGTTGTAGTAGGTCTTGGCGAACCCGACCGGCACCTTGATCCAGGGCGAGGTGTCCTTGCCGCCGGCCTCCAGCAGCAACACCCTGTGGCGTCCGCTGGCGCTCAGCCGGTTGGCGAGGATGCACCCCGCCGACCCGGCACCGACAATGATGAAATCGTATTGCATCGGCGTTACGCCTCCGGCTTGCGCTTCCAGTCGGTGCTGGACTGTTCCTTCACGTCATAGGGACGCGGGTCCATGCTCAGGTGCAGGGTTCGGCCGGTGTAAGGCGAATTGGCCTTGACCACGTCCATGTCCAGTTCAACCCCCAGGCCCGGCTTGGTGGAGGGGATGATGTAGCCATCACGCCACTCGATCTTCTCCTTGAGCACATCGGCGTGGAAGCCATCCCAGGTGCCGATGCTTTCCTGAATCAGGAAGTTGGGTGTGGCGGTCGCCAGCTGGATGCTGGCCGCGGCGCCGACCGGGCCGTTGTAGAGATGCGGGGCGATCTGGGCGTAATGGACTTCTGCCAGCGCCGCGATCTTCTTGCCTTCCAGAATGCCGCCGACGCGTCCCAGGTTCATCTGCAGGATGGAGGCCGCGTTGTTCTTGAGCACATCGTGGAATTCGTACTTGGTGGTCAGGCGCTCACCGGTCGCGACCGGGATGGAGGTGTGGTCTGCCACACGCGCCATGGCCTCGCTCTGTCCCGGCGGCACCGGCTCTTCCAGCCACAGCGGGTCATACGGCTCGAGATACTTGGCGAGACGAATGGCGGATGCCGGCGTCATCTGACCGTGGGTGCCGAACAGCAGATCACAGCTGTTGCCGACCGCTTCGCGGATGCGCCGGCAGAAGGTGGCGCTCTTGTCCATGCCTTCCAGAGACAGCATCTGTCCGGAGTAGGCGGTGTAGGGGCCGGCCGGGTCGAACTTCAGCGCGGTGAAGCCCTTCTCGCGGTTTTCCAGTGCGCATTCGACAGCCAGCTCGACGTTGTCATAGTCGTAGTTGCCGCGTGCATCCTTGGGGTACAGGTAGGTATAGGAGCGCAGCTTGTCGTGGACCTTGCCACCGATCAGCTCATACACCGGCAGACCGGCCGCCTTGCCGACGATGTCCCAGCAAGCCATCTCGAGACCGCTGAGCACACCCATCATGGTGAGGTCAGGGCGTTGGGTGAAGCCACTGGAGAAGGCTTCGCGGTACAGACGTTCAATATGATGCGGGTTCTTGCCTTCCAGATAACGCGAGAAGACATCGGCGATCGCCTTGCTCATGACTTCCGGGTGGAAGGTGGCGGCATAGACTTCACCGACCCCTTCGATGCCGCAAGCGGTACGCAGCTGAACGAAGATCCAGTACATGCCGCCGACGTGGGGCGGCGGAGTGGCGACGATGTGTGTCTCGCAACTGACAACTTTCATGGTGGCAGGCCTTTCAGTGGTCACTGGCTAGCAGGAGGTTATGGATGCGCACTGCCTGGCATGCCGTCATTCGACGCCAACAGCGCGCTTCCGGAAAGAAATGGGGTAGGGCGTCAGCGCCTCCGGGGGAGAGGGTTCCCCGAAGGCGTGACAGGTAAAACGGAATGGCGTGATCAGTAGTTCATCACGACCAGACGGGTCTGGGTGTAGTCGAGCATGCCGTGCTTGCCATCATCACCGCCCAGGCCAGAGCGCTTCCAGCCGGCGTGGTAGCCCTGGTAGGGGTCCGCCGGGGTGCGGTTGATGTAGAGCTCGCCGGCTTCGATGTTGTTGGCGACCTTCATGGCGGTGCGATAGTTCTCGGTGAAGACCACGGAGGCCAGACCGAACTGGTGGTCATTGGCCAGTGCCAGCGCTTCATCCACATCGCTGTAGGTCAGCACCGGCAGTACCGGGCCGAAGATCTCTTCCTGCACGATCTCCATGTCCTGGCGGCAACCGGTCAGCAAGGTCGGCGGGTAGAAGTGACCCTTGCCCTCGGGGATATAACCGCCGATTTCCAGAGTGGCGCCGTCATCGATGGCGCGTTCCACCATCTGATGGATGTTGAGACGGGAATTCTCGTTGATCAGCGGCCCCATCAGGCTGGCATCTTCCAGACGGTTGCCGAACTTGACGCCTTCCATCTGCTGCTTCAGCTGGGCGACGAAATCGTCATAGACGGATTCGTGCACATAGACACGCTCGATGGCGGTACACAGCTGGCCACAGTTGGTGAGGGTAGAGGCCGCGATCTGTGCCGCTGCCTTGGCCAGGTCGGCATCCGGCTCGACGATGGCCGGTGACTTGCCGCCCAGTTCCAGTGAGGACTTGGCGATGTTGACCTGGGAATATTCCAGCACCTTGCGACCGGCGCCGACGCTGCCGGTCAGGGTGATCATGCCCACCTTGGGGTGCGTGCAGACGGCTTCCGCGGTGCCGTGGTCCATCGCCAGGATATTGACGATGCCTGCCGGAATCCCGGCATCCTGAATCGCCTTGGCGATCTCGAAGGCGGAGGTAGGGGTGTTGTTGCTCGGACGCACGACCACGGCATTGCCGGTAATCAGCGCCGGGGCGATCTTGCGCAGCAGGGTGAACACCGGGTAGTTGAACGGAATCAGGCAGGCCACGACGCCGATGGGCTCACGCTGCAGCAGCAGGCTTTCATTGGGAGTGTCGCTGGGGACGATCTCGCCCTCGATACGACGTGCCCACTCGGCGTGGTAGCGCGTGATGTCGGCGGCGTAGACGGCTTCATTGGTGGCGTCTTCCAGGCTCTTGCCGGATTCATCTGCCAATGCCTGGCCGATGGCATCCTTGCGCGCCATCAGAGCCTCGGCAAGCTTGTGCATGTAGCCGGCACGCTCGGTGCTGGTCTTGGCACGCCAGTCCTTCTGAGCCTTGGCCGCAATGCTCACCGCTTCAAGCGCTTCGTCAGTGGTTGCTGCCTGCACCTGACCTACCAGTGCTTCGGTGGCCGGGTTGTAGACCGAAATCATCTCGCCCTGGGATGAGGCGACGAATTCGTTGTTGATGAAGTTCTTGTCAGTGCGCATGCATCACTCCTCCTGAATTTGGCCTACAGGCTATGAAGTGACGCCAAAGGTGTCAAACTGTTTTTCACATGTAGAAATAGATTTCCGTATATAGAATTTTGTTTGGGAATTATAGTTGGGCGAGTACTGCTGGTGGGAATGGCGTGAAGGTGATTTCGTACGCCATTGCCTACCCATGGCCATCAGTCTGGAAACAGGGAAATCAGCGTCCTGTCAGTGCGTTCAGCAACAACTGGTCATCCTTGTTGCCGGGTACTCCAGCGTTTCCGCGTTCAAGGTTTCATTGAAAGTCTTTCTCCGCGCCGCGGGTTTTTCAGCCAGGCAGCGAAAGATAGTGTCAGTCACTTCCCGAGACAGAGCTGCTGCCACGTGACGCAGCAGGTCTTGCCGTTGGGCCGATGACAACCATTGACTATAAGGGGCATCTCCATGCTCACCTTGATCGTGAAATTTGACGTCAAGCCCGAACAACTCGCTACCTTCAAGCAGGCCTTGGCTGACAACAAGCTGGGCTCAGCGGCTGAACCGGGGATGCTGGAAATGCGTTTCTTCGCGGCCAAGGATTCTCCCACCGCCATCCACGCCTGTGAGCTCAACCAGGCGGCTGTCATGAAATCCTGCAGCGTCAGCGGCACATAAGCTGGCAGGCCAGTGCGAGTCACGCGAATGTGATAGTTTCTGGAGCATCCAGCCGTTTGTCGGCGCAGAGTCCCGGGCATTTTCTTCGCCGGCGGGGCAAGCGGCGCCATGTTATTACCCGGTAGTGGCAACCCTCTTCATCTTTGGTCAGGACTCCTCGTCATGAGTGATGCGTATTACCTCCACCTTACCGATCGCCTGCGCGAACAGCTGAAGGATCCTGATGCCTTTGAAGAGGGGCGTTTGCCTTCTGAACGAGTGCTGGCCGAGCGCTTCGATACCACGCGCGTGACGTTGCGTCAGGCGTTGGGGCAGCTGGAGGGAGAAGGGCGCATTCATCGCAGCAATCGCCGTGGGTGGTTCGTGTCGCCGCCACGGCTGGATTACGACCCCACGCGTGACTCCGGCTTCAATGACTATGTGACGGCGCAGGGACGGCGGCCACGGACGGAAGTGCTGCTGACCGATGTTCAGGCCTACCCACCGGCTGCGCAAGCGCTGGGCCTGGCGGCCCAGACACCGCTCTATCATATTCGCCGCCGGCGTTTCGTGGATGAGCGCGCAGTGCTCAGCGAGTCGATGTGGGTGGTGCCGGAGCGCGCCCCGGGGCTGCTCGAGGAGGGCCAGTTCGGGGTGTCACTGTGGGCGGAGCTGCGCGGGCGCTACGGCCTGACGCTGGCCCACCGTGAGCTGCGCTTCTACTCCGAGTCGCTGGGGGAGCAGGCCGCCCGGGAGCTGGGGGTCGCCATGGGCAGCCCCGGTCTGACCGTGCGTCGCGCTACCTTCGATGAGCAGCATCGTCCCATCGGCTATGACGAAGAGCGCTGGCTGCACAATGCGCTGTGCATCACCGTCACGCTCAAGAACAAGCCCTGAGCCCGCGCTGCAGGGACACTATATGAGATAACACTGTTTCACCGGGCCTTCAACTGACTGTCACGGGGGTGTCATTCGGCCCGCTCATACTCTTGGTATATACCAGATGGTGAGAGCCATTCATTCCAAGCGTTGGAGAGTCCCGATGTCCTTCTTGACCCGTTCCTTCCTCACCCGTTCCTTGCTGGCCAGTGCCGTTGGTCTGGTCGTTTCCCTCAATGCCCAGGCGGCCACCGAGCTCACCGTCTATACCGCGGTGGAGTCCGATGATCTGCAGAAATATGCCGAGCGCTTCCAGCAGGCGCACCCGGATATCGACATCAAATGGGTGCGCGACTCCACGGGCGTGATCACCGCACGATTGCTTGCCGAGAAGGACAACCCGCAGGCGGATGTGGTGTGGGGCCTGGCCGCGACCAGCCTGCTGGTGCTCGAGAAGGAAGGCATGCTGTCGCGTTATGCCCCCAAGGGAGTCGAGGCGCTGGATAGCAAGTTCGTCGACCCCGCCTACCGTGATGGCCAGGACCCGTCCTGGGTCGGGATGGACGCCTGGGTCGCCTCGCTCTGCTACAACACCGTCGAAGGTGAGCGACTGGGAGTGCCCAAGCCGACGTCCTGGGAAGACCTCACGCGTCCCGAGTTCAAGGGCCACGTGATCATGCCCAATCCGAGTTCTTCC
Organism: Cobetia sp. 29-18-1; assembly: GCF_029846405.1. Taxonomy (NCBI): domain Bacteria; kingdom Pseudomonadati; phylum Pseudomonadota; class Gammaproteobacteria; order Oceanospirillales; family Halomonadaceae; genus Cobetia; species Cobetia sp. 29-18-1. The sequence continues at coordinate 51,423 of NZ_JARWKS010000010.1, read as the reverse complement.
GGTACCGGCTATCTGGATGTCGCCAGCTGGTTGCAGCTGTGGGGTGACGAGGGCGGCTGGGAGTACATGGACCGCCTGCACGACAACATTGCCCGCTATACCCACTCAGGCTCCGCGCCCTGCAATCTGGCCGGTTCCGGCGAGGCCGTGGTCGGTGTGTCCTTCGCCTTCCGAGGCGCGCGCCTCAAGGCACAGGGCGCACCGGTGGACCTGGTCTTCCCCGAGGAAGGGCTGGGCTGGGACATGGAAGCCGCGGCGATCATGAAGGGCACCGACAAGCGTGAGGCGGCGCAGGCACTGATGGATTGGGCAGTGTCCAAGCCGGCCAATGAACTCTACAACGAAGGCTATGCGGTCGTGGCCTATCCGGGGGTGGCCAAGCCGATCGAGCATTATCCGGCCAATATCACCGAGATGATGATCGAGGCTGACTTTGCCAAGGCGGCCAACCAGCGGGATGAAGTGCTCGCCGAATGGCAGCGCCGTTACGACGGCAAGTCCGACAGTCAGTAAGTCACGCCCAGCCACCTTCGTCATTGCCCCGGCGCCTTGCGCCGGGGTCGGGAGTTTCTCGCATGTCTCTTGTGACCGCACCCCCGCGTCATCACGCCTCGCGTCAAGCGCCGCCAGCGACTGCCGGCGCCTCGCCGCGCGCGGTATCCGCCCCTGCAGCCCGGGCGCCTGCGCGTGACGCAGCGCCTCAGGCACTCACCACGCGTTCTGCGTCGTCAGACAGCATCCACCTCAAGATCAGCGGCCTCACCAAGCGCTATGGCCAGTTCACGGCCCTGAGCGAGATCGATCTCGCGATCCGCGAAGGCGAGTTCGTGTGCTTCCTCGGCCCCTCCGGCTGTGGCAAGACCACCTTGCTGCGCGCCATCGCCGGGCTTGCGCCGCAGAGCGAAGGCACCATCCACCAGCGCGGCCAGGACATCTCACGGCTGCCGCCGCAGGCGCGCGACTTCGGCATCGTCTTCCAGTCCTATGCGCTGTTCCCCAATCTCACCGTGTTCGACAATGTGGCCTATGGGCTGCGCAATCGGCGCGATGCGCGTGACGCGATGCGCCGCCGCGTGACGGAGCTGCTCACCCTGGTGGACCTGGCCGGCAGTGAAGGCAAGTATCCGGCGGCACTGTCCGGGGGCCAGCAGCAACGCGTGGCATTGGCGCGGGCGCTGGCGACCGAGCCGGGGCTGCTGTTGCTCGATGAGCCGCTGTCGGCACTGGATGCGCGCGTACGCCTGCATCTGCGCAGTCAGATCAAGGCACTGCAGGCACGGCTGGGCGTCACCACCATCATGGTGACCCACGACCAGGAAGAGGCCCTGGCCATGGCGGACCGCATCGTGGTGATGAACCATGGCGTGATCGAGCAGATCGGCACTCCCGCCGAGATCTACCGTCAGCCGGCGAGCGCCTTCGTGGCCGAATTCATCGGCAGCATGAACTTCCTGCAATGCTGTCCCGAGAACGCCAGTACTCTGCGTCTGGGCCAGCAGCGACTGGAATGCGCGGCGCATGATCTTGAGGGGCTGGATCAGGCGCGTCTGGCCATTCGCCCGGAAGCCGTCTCGCTGTGCGCAGTGGGTGAGGGGCTGTCGGCGCAGGTGGATCACGTCGAGTTTCTCGGCGCCTTCCTGCGTATCACTCTGACGCTTGAGGGCTGTGGGCAGACACTGTCGGCGGATGTGGCGCTCAAGGACAGCGAGTCACTGGGCGTGCGGGTCGGTGCTCGGGTGGGTGTGCGTCTGCCGTCCGAGGCGATCCGCCTGTATCCGTTGGTGGAGGCGCAGGCATGATGGCGCGCGCATTGCCCTTGTCGGGTCGGCTGTCTGGCGAGTCCGGCTTGCGTCTGTTGATGTTGCTGCTGGCCTTGGCGCTGCTGGTCATCGGGCTGCTGTTGCCGCTGGCCACCATGCTGATCAAGAGCGTGCAGGACCGCAGCGGCGACTTCGTCGGCCTGGCCAACTTCGCGCGCTATGTGCAGACGCCGGCGCTGGTCGGCTCGATCATCAATTCCGTCAGCATCGCGTTGATCAGTACCCTGACGGTGGTGAGCCTGACCTTCCTGTGCGCGTACGGCACCACCCGCACCTGCATGCCGGGCAAGCGCGTCTTCCGCATGCTGTCCATCCTGCCGCTACTGGCTCCGTCACTGCTGCCAGCCATCAGTCTGGTGTATCTTTTCGGCAATCAGGGCTGGTTCAAGGATGTGCTGCTGGGGGAGAGCATCTACGGCCCCATCGGCATCGTGATGGGCATGACATTCTGGATCTTCCCGCATGCGCTGATGATCATGATGACGGCGCTCAGCAACAGCGATGCCCGTCTCTATGAAGCCGCGGACGCGCTGGGAACGCCCAAATGGCGCAGCTTTCTGACCATCACCTTGCCGGGTGCGCGCTACGGCATCATCTCCTGTGCCTTCGTGGCCTTCACGCTGGCGATCACCGATTTCGGCGTGCCGAAGATCATTGGCGGGCAGTTCAGTGTGCTGGCCACCGATGTCTATCGTCAGGTGGTGGGGCAGCAGAACTTCCAGATGGGCGCGGTGGTCAGCGTCATCCTGCTGTTGCCGGCCTTGCTGTCCTTCGCGGTGGACCGCTGGATCCAGCGCCGTCAGGTCGCGCAGCTCTCGGCGCGCGCCGTGCCCTGGCAGCCGACGCCAAGCCCGCTGCGTGACTGGGTCTTCGCGCTGCTCTGCTATGGCGTGGCCGCCGCGATTCTGGCCGTGATCGGCACCGCCATCTATGCCTCGCTCGTGCAGTTCTGGCCCTACAACCTGAGCCTGACCCTCGATCACTACGCCTTCAAGGCGCTGGCGGGTGGTGGCTGGGACGCGTGGCTCAACTCGCTGACGCTGGCCTTCTGGGTCACCTTGATCGGCACGCTGGTCATCTTCTTCAACGCCTGGCTGACCGAGAAGAGTCAGGGCTATCGCCCGCTGCGCCAGGGACTGCACTTCATGGCGATGATGCCGATGGCCGTGCCGGGCATGGTGCTGGGTCTGTCCTACATCTTCTACTTCAACCAGGCCGACAACCCGCTGAACTGGATCTACGGCACCTTCGCGATTCTGGTGCTCAACACCCTGGTGCATTTCTATACCGTCTGCCACCTGACCTCGGTGACCGCGCTCAAGCAGCTCGATGGGGAATTCGAGGCGGTCGGTGCCTCACTCAAGGTGCCGTTCTGGAAGACCTTCTGCCGCATCACCTTGCCGGTGTCTCTGCCGTCAGTGCTGGATATCTCGGCCTATCTGTTCATGAACGCGATGACGACCGTCTCGGCGGTGGTATTTCTCTACAACAGCGATACCCGACTGGCCTCCATCGCGGTGATGCATCTCGACGAAGCCGGGCACTTCGCCAGCGCGGCCGCCATGGCAGTGCTGATCTTCTTCACCTGTCTGGGCGTCAAGCTGCTGCATGCGGTGGTCAGTCATCTGCTGTTGACCCGTGCCCAACGCTGGCGACAGGCGACCTGATTACGCCGTTGGCCGTCTTTTTTTTGTGCAAATTAACTGGTATATACCAATGAGTATTCAACATCCGTACCTGCTGACTCCCGGTCCCTTGACCACCAGTGAGAGCGTCAAGGCCGCCATGATGAAGGACTGGGGCTCCTGGGATCAGGACTTCAACACCAAGACCGCCGAGATCTGCCAGCAGTTGCTCCGCTGTGCCAATGCCAGTGAGCACCATGAGTGCGTGCCGATGCAGGGCAGCGGTACCTTCGCGGTCGAGGCGGCGCTGGGCAGTCTGATCGAGCCGACGAGTACGACGCTGGTGCTGGTCAATGGTGCCTATGGCAAGCGGCTGGTCAGTCTACTGACCCGCATGGGGCGCGACTGCGACGTGCTGGCGTGGGGCGATGCCGAGGCGCCGTGTGCCAAGGCCGTGGCCGACAGACTCGCGGCAAGGCCCGAGATCGGCCATGTCGCCATGATTCACTGCGAGACAAGCTCCGGGATGCTCAATCCGGTGGCGGACATCGCCGAGGTGGTGGCAGCACACGGCCGTGAGCTGATCCTCGATTCGATGAGTGGCTTCGGGGCGCTGGAGATCGATGCGCAACGTACCCCGTTTCTGGCGCTGATCTCCTCGGCCAACAAATGCTTCGAGGGGGTGCCGGGGTTCGGCTTCGTGATCGCCCGGCGCGATGCGCTGCAGGCGGCACAGGGGCGTAGCCACTCATTGTCGCTGGACCTGCACGATCAATGGCAGTACCTCAAGCGCACTGGGCAATGGCGTTATACCCCGCCGACTCACGTGGTGGCGGCGTTTCACCAGGCGCTGAAGGAACACGCCGAGGAGGGCGGCGTCGCGGGCCGCCACGCCCGCTATCACGCCAACATGCAGCGACTGGTGGCAGGCATGCGTCAGCGCGGCTTCACGACCCTGCTCGACGATGTCTGGCTGTCGCCGATCATCACCACCTTCCTGAGCCCGGCACACCCGGACTTCGACTTTTCACGTTTCTACGCCGAGCTCAAGGCACGTGGCTTCATCATCTACCCGGGCAAGCTCACCGACGTGGAGAGCTTCCGCATCGGCAGCATCGGGCAGCTGGATGTCCGCGTGATGGATCAACTTCTGGCCGCCGTGGATGACGCGCTGGCCACCCTGGGTGTCGACGATGCCCGCCCGTGCGCTGGCGCTGTCGCACTCAACTGACTGGAGAACTGTCATGCAATACCACACCCCGGATCGTCTGCAGGCTGCCATCTTCGATTGGGCCGGCACCCTGGTGGATTTCGGCTCCTTCGCGCCGACCCAGATCTTCGTCGAGGCCTTTGCGGAAATCGGCGTGGCCATCAGTCTGGAAGAGGCGCGCGGCCCGATGGGCATGGGCAAATGGGAGCACATTCGCACCCTGTGTGATGACCCAGCGATCGCGGCCCGTTTCGAGGCGGCCTGTGGCCACGCCCCCAGTGATGCCGATGTCACGGCGCTTTATGAGCGCTTCATGCCGCTGCAGATCGACAAGATCGGGGCGCACTCCGCACTGATTCCCGGCGCGCTCGAGGTCATCAACGGGTTGCGCGACAAGGGCATCAAGATCGGTTCCTGCTCCGGCTACCCCCGCGAAGTGCTCGAGCAGGTCGTCGCACGGGGCAAGGGCAATGGGCTGGTGGTGGACCATGTCGTGGCCACCGATGAGGTGCCCAAGGGGCGACCCTCTCCGGCGCAGTCTCTGGCCAATGTCATCGCGCTGGGCATCACTGACGTGGCGGCCTGTGTGAAAGTGGATGACACGGCGCCGGGGCTGCTGGAAGGTCGCAGCGCCGGCATGTGGACGGTCGCGCTGACCTGCTCCGGCAACGCCATGGGGCTGGATCACGCGGTGTTCATGGACCTGTCGGAGGCAGAGCTCAACGAAAGGCGTAGCGCCATCGAAGCCCAGTTCACGCCGTCCGGGCCGCACTTCATGATCGACACCATCGCGCAGCTGCCCGAGGTGATCCGCGAGATCGAGGCGCGTCTGGCGCGCGGTGAGCGCCCCTGACAGCCTGGTGACGGGGTGGCGACGCCAGGCCTGCCTGTCACCTCGCTCGCCCACCTTGATCTACCATTTCACCCCACCACTTCACTCCACCCCTTCAGGCGCCAGCCTCGGGTCCTTGCACAAGGCCTTGAGGCTGGCGTCTTCTCGCAAAAGGTAAGGACATATGCTCATTGGCGATTGCCGCCTGGTTGCCCTGAAAGCCCGTAATTCCCGCATGCCCGTCCGCATGCCTGTCCCCATGCACGGGCAAGCTCACTCTCAAGCCCAATTTCATGTTCAAGCTCAAGCTCAAGTTCAAGCCCACACGATTGCCGTGAGTGCCTCTTGAGCCCACTGGCGCTGGGACTCATCCTGATCTCGGTCTGTCTGCATGCCGGCTGGAATCTGCTCGGCAAGGGGCGGGCGCCGTCGCTGGCCTTCTTCATGCTGGCCATGGCCAGTGGTGCGCTGATCTTTGCGCCGCTGCTGGGACTGGGGCCATCGTTTGCCGTGCTGCCCACTGAATTCTGGGGCTGGCTGGTGGCCACCGGCCTCTGTCAGGTGCTCTACATGGGCGGACTTGCCTGGGCCTATGCGCGCGGCGAGGTCAGTGTGCTGTATCCCATCGCGCGGGCCTTGCCGGTGGTGCTGGTGCCGCTGGTGTCACTGAGTCTGCTGGGCAGTCAGGCACTCACGGCGTTGGATCTGGTCGGCATGGGGCTGATCGTGCTCGGCGCGTTGGTGCTGCCCTTGAGCAGTCCGCAGGGCCTGCGCCCCTCGACCTACCTGACGCCCGCGTTGGGGTTCGCGCTGCTGGCAGCAGTCGGCACCACCGGCTATTCGCTGATCGACAAGCAGGCGCTGGATATCATGGTGAGTGTCGGTTACTCGCCCACCTCGGCGGGCGCTGTCTTTCTGGTGTTGCAGGCCATCATGACCGTCGCTTGGGGCGCGCTGCTGGTGATGTTGCTGCCGGCAGAGCGTCGCCGCCTGCCCGCGCTATGGCGGGGGGAGCGGGGCAGCATGGTGCTGACCGGCGTGATGGTGATGGCGACCTACGGGCTGGTGCTGGTTGCCATGACGCTGACGGCGGAGGTCAGCCTCGTCGTGGCGATGCGTCAACTGTCGATCCCGCTGGGCGTGATGCTCGGGGTGCTCTGGTTGCGCGAGCGAGCGGCCATCGCCAAGTGGATCGGCATCGTCATCATGCTGGCGGGACTCTGGACCGTTGCGCTGGTGTGAGGAAAGGCGTGGCATGAGGCACAAAAAAAGCGAGACAGGCGGCTGCCTATCTCGCTTTTGTCTTTCTGCGGGCGCTGGCGGGGCATCACGTTGTCGTGAACCCCTGCACCGCCATGCTTACTTGGCGTCTGCCACCAGCATTTCCAGCGTGGCGCGCGCGCCGTTGTCGTGCAGGCTCTTCAGCGCTGCCAGGTAGGCGTCGCGGAAGCGCGGCTGATCGACCAGATCACCGAACAGTTCACGGTTGTCCAGGAAGGCAGTCGGCTCTTCGCGCTGACGGCTGGCACGCTCCATCAGCTCGTCCTTCAGCGGGTCGACCACGTCGATGGTCTCGCCTTGCTCATCCACGCCTTCTGCATAACGTGCCCAGCTGGCCACGACGGCTGCGGTACGACGCAGTTCGCCGTCGGTCTTGAGCTGTGCGTGTGCCACCGGGATCAGGAACTTCGGAATGCGGTCGGAGGTCTCGGCGCACAGACGCGCGAGGGTGTCCTTGACTTCCGGGTTGGCGAAACGCTCGATCAGCGTGCGGCAATGGGCGTCGAGATCGATACCCGGCAGCTGGGCCAGCGTCGGGCGAGCTTCCTCGTTCATGTAGCCGAGCAGGAAGTCGACGATCAGCGGGTCGTTGCAGGCTTCATGCGCGTAGCGATAGCCGGCCAGATAGCCGAAGTAGCACAGCGCCTGGTGACCGGCGTTGAGCAGACGCAGCTTCATCAGCTCATAGGGCTCGACATCTTCCACCGGCTGCACGCCGGCATCTTCAAAGGCCGGGCGGCCATGGGCGAAGTGGTCTTCCAGCACCCACTGGGTGAAGGGCTCGCAGACCACCGGCCAGGCGTCTTCCACGCCGAAACGTGAGGACAGCTCTTCGATGTCAGCCGGCGTGGTCACCGGCGTGATGCGGTCGACCATGGAGTTGGGGAAGGGGACTTCGGCTTCGATCCATGCCGCCAGTTCTGCATCACGTGCACGCGCGTAGGCAGTGAACATCTTGTGGGCGACGTTGCCGTTGCCTTCGATGTTGTCACAGGACATCACGGTGAACGGGGCGACGCCACGCTCGCGACGACGTGCCAGGGCTTCGGTGATCAGGCCGAAGCTGGTCTTGGCTTCCCCCGGGTTGGCCAGGTCGTGCTGGACGTCGGCGTTCTCGAGATTGAATTCGCCGGTGACCGGGTGGAAGTTGTAGCCACCTTCGGTGACGGTCAGCGAGACGATGCGGATCGCCGGGTCGGCCATCAGCTCGATGACGGCATCCGGGGAGTCCGGGGCAAAGCGGTAATCGATGATGGAACCCACCACGCGCGGCTCATAGTTGCCGTCCGGGTGCTTGAGTACCACGGTGTAGAGGTGGTCCTGCGAGGCCAGGGCTTCCTGCATGCGGCGGTCGCCCGGCATCACGCCGACGCCGACGATGCCCCAGTCCAGCGCCTTGCCCTGATTCATCAGCTCGTCGAGGTACATGGCCTGGTGCGCACGATGGAAACCGCCCACGCCGAAGTGGACGATACCGGCGCTGACCGCAGTGCGGTCATAGTTCGGAGTGGCTACCTTGGCGTCCAGCTGAGTCAGACTGGCATTGGAGAGACGGGTCATGGGGAGGTCTCCTGCCGCGTGTCGCGGTCGAGTCGAGATGGGTAAAGAAAGGGTAGGTCGTAACGGCCAGCGGCGAAGGTCACCCGTGTGATTCAGGCTTCCTTCGCCGCTGGCATGGCAGGGGGCAAGCCCCTGCCGACTCAGCTAGCGGTGGCCGCTTGCTTGGGGGACTGCTTGTTGAACAGCGCCTTGCTGCGCTGCAGCTCCCAGTACGCGAAGATGAAGTAGATGATCGTCGACCAGATGGTCACGTCATAGAACAACTCACGATTCGCTTCGTAGCTGGCCAGGTCCGGGCTGCCGAAGAGTACGCGCAGCGCGAGGACCATCGGCACCGCCAGGCCCAGCACCATCCAGACGGCCTTGATGGCCTTGGTCAGACCCGAAGTGTCCTTGACCGGTGCGTGGTTGGTGGTCTCGGCCTGCTTGGCGTGCAGGGCTTCGACACGCTCCTGGAATTCCCGCTCGGCCGCTTCGGCTTTCGGGTAGGAGTCGGCTGCACCGGCAGATCTGGCCATCAGGGTGTAGAGGATGATGGAGACGAACCAGGTCGGCAGGAACAGGTAGTAGAACGGGATCACGTCGACCGTCTCGAGGCCAAAGCCGAAGATCAGTGACAGCGCCCAGGTTGCCAGTGCCGGCGTGTTGTGCTTCACGCCCTTGTAGCGCGCCCAGTAACGGCTGAAGCCGAGTTTCGGGAACAGGTGATGCTCAGCGAAGATGATCCCGCCGACCGGCACCAGCACCAGGCCCGCATAGGTCAGCAGCGGCAGCATGCTGCGATAGACGAACGGGAAGCAGCTGAGCACGGCAACGCAGATACCCACGGCCAGCGTCGCCTTGTTGCGCGACAGGTTCGGCATGGCCGACTGGGCGGCAAGGCCCGCGCGGTACAGGTTGGCGTTGGCGGTGGTCCAGCCTGCGACGACCACGATAACGAAGCCAGCGGCGCCAAGGGCGTGCAACGCCACTTCGCCCGGTTCCAGCACATCGATGCTGATACCGGCGACGGCTGCGGTGGCCGCGCCCATCAGACCGGCGGAGATCCAGGCGACATAGTGGCCGAACATCATGCCGGTGCTGGTCGCAAGGCCGGAGCGCATACGCTTGGCATAGCGCAGCAGCGCCATGTCGATCAGACCGAAGTGGGAGAAGGTGTTGGCCGCCCAGGAGAAGCCGATGACTTCCCAGATGCCGATGCCCGCTTCGCCCTGGGAGTTGATCCCGGTGAAGACGGTACTGCCGGCGACATCAATGAAACTCGAGAAACTGTTCAGGCTGGTTTCACCAGTGACGGACTCCGCCAGTTCCGGCAGCAGAACCATGCCGCCGACGGTGAACATCAGCATCAGCCACGGGGCACAGATGCTGGCGAATTCGGTCAGGGCGTTGAAGCCATAGACCGCGACCAGCACCACAATGGCCGCCACGGCCAGTGCCAGCAGGATGAACTCGAAGCTGGTGGGATAGGCCTGGGTCTGGGCCGGGATGTCGAACAGCAGCCTGACCGCCGTGGCGGAAACGGTAATCATGGCCGCCGATATGGCGGTGAATATGACCACGTTGGCCCAATTGTAGAGCCGTGACATCGAATCACCGGCAATACGGTGAAGATAGGTGAAGAGGCTCAGACGGGTCTCGATCGCGATTGGCGTCGTGATCAACCAGAAGCTGAGCACTGCGAGGCCATTACCGATCAGCAGGCCCAGCAGGATATCCCAGATACCGGCACCGAGCGCCACGAAGGTGGCACCGATGACGAACTCGGTCGCGGCAACGTGCTCGGCGGCATAGAGACCGGCAAAGTGTGGCCACCGGTGCAGTTTATGACGTGGCACCGGCAGTAGCTCATCGTCCATATGGGCGATCTGCCGATCCAAATCTGGCGCAGTACTGGCCATGATTGGCTCCTGTTTTTTTACGGCTTGTCTTGCTGCTCCTACCCGAGATGTCACGCAGCCGCCTTGGCGATCCTGTCGGCGATGACGAGGGTAGATCGTCTATTATCGATCAAATGACTCAGGTGTGGTGCAAATGATCGGTGAATGGTCATCAAAACGCAAAGCCCGCGTGCTTGAACTTTGGGCTATGACCTCGAGTGATCATGGCTATGGAAGTCAGGAAGGCGCTGAAGGCCGCATGAAATCTGGGATTGCGCGAAGGTGTCTCGATTCAATGACACGATTCAGCAAAATGAATTTTTCCGTTCTCACACCCCGTTCGGCGCCTGAAGCATTGTGTCCTGGCTAAAACGGCCAACGATCCAGGGGCAGATATCTCACAACTCTGAGAGTGGTCTTGCACCGATGTGGTGCGATTGGCGTACCAGGCATCGTCGCTTTCTTGCCATGCCTCAGCAGTGTCTTGATCGAGGCCCGAGGCCCGGGAGTCGAAAGGGGAAATGGGGCAGCGGAAAGAGCAGCGGAAAGGGCAGCGAAAGTCGGGTCGCTGCGAGAGAGCACGATAGAGAGCGCTATAGAGGTGACGACATATAAAGGTGGGTGTTGGTCGGTGGCGACATCGGTTTCGGCACAATGCGACGGAAAGTGCATGAAATAACGACAAAGAACGAGAAAAATGAGACATCTTGCGGCTTTCCCCAGTTCTCGCTAAGGTTGCGCAACACTGTTTCCTAACCAGGAAGCCCCAACACGACTCCCGGCGCTTGATTGGCGACGGGGCAAGGCGAGGAGGCCAGCCATGCGAACGCGCACACTGACCATTCTGATGATGATATTCACGCTGTTGGGAGCCCCGCTGGCTCAGGCAGGACCGCACGATAGAGGCCACGGGCATCATGACCGTGGGCATGGCCACCACGACCGCGGCCATCACGGTAAACAGCACAAGAAGCACCACAGGCAGCAGCGTCATCATGAACGCCGCCGTCATGAGGCGCGACGCCATCACCAGTGGCGCCGTGGCGATCACCTGCCGCGTCATTACTACTCCGACAGCCGCTACTGGGTGAAGGACTGGCACCATCGTCACCTCTCCAAACCGCCGCGCGGGCATCGTTGGCTGAACATCGATGGGCGCTATGTGCTGGCGGCGGTGGCGGGTGGCGCGATCACGGCCATCATTCTCAATCGCTGATTCCAGCCGCGTGTTCATACGTCAGTAAGTCAGCAAGACCAAAGACAAGGGCCTCCAGTGAGGCCCTTTCTCGTGCTTGTCGTTCACGTTTTGACATGGCGAGGCTGCCAACGCACGTCAGGCCCGGGCAGCATTCTCAGGCGTAGGCGCTGCATACCCAGGTCATGGTCGCCGGGGTGTCACCGTTGTAGGTGATGGCGTGTCCGAGGGTGCTGTCGAAGGCCAGGCTGTCACCGACCTTGAGCTGGATGGGGTCGTAGAGTTCGGTCCAGACCGTCACCTCGCCGCTGGTCACGATGATCTGCTCCTGGCCGGAATGTTTTTGCAGGCCGCCGAACTCCTCGAGACTGCGATTGAGCACGGTGGTTTCCAGTACCATGTATTCCTTGGACGCCACGTTGTTGCAAAGCGGTCGATAGCGGTAGTTGGGCGTCTCGATGACTTCTCCCTCCTGCGCTCGCGTCAACGCGAGCCAACCCCGAAATGACGTGTCCTCCGTGTGATAGAACAGCTCGCTGACATCCACGTTCAGGCCCTTGGCGAGGTTCACGATCGCCTCGAAGGTCGGTGAGATGCGTCCATTCTCGATTCTCGACACGCTGGCCGCCGAGATTCCCGACGCGCTGGCCACGGCCGCGATGGTCAGCCCCTTCTCCTTGCGTAGTGCCTTGAGATTGTCACCAATGGCGCCTGCCTTGCGTTCTCGGTGCTTCATGGCGATCGGCGTTTCCTGGTGGGGTGTCATGTCAGCGTGCTCCATCGTGTTCGTCTGCTGGGGTGGCGTCTGTCGCTGCCTATGCCGGTGTAGCGCAAGGGCGTGAGCTTTCAGGTCATGCTGCGGCAGGGAGAGGCATGAACGCCATGATGGCGTCCATTTAGGGCTTCCATGAGCAAAATGTCGAGCCTGATATCCATATTTGACCCAATATTGCGTATATGCAATTGTGGAGGCGAATGCGCAATCGACAGTGGCCGCCCACTGGGCGTGTATCAGGCCTCAGCCTGTATCAGGCATTCGCCTGCAGGTACGCATAGCATTGCACTCTAATTAAAATAATCTTGGGAAAACAATAATGTACAACTTCAAGAAACAGCTCCTCGGCATGGGTATCGCTGCCAGCCTGTTGGCGACTGCCACGACTCAGGCGGCGGACATCGAGTGGAAGATGGCGACACCGTGGGGCGGTGGGCCCTGGCTTGAACGGGATGCCAAGACCTTCGCGGACTATGCAAACGAATTGACCAATGGTGACGTGAGCATCCAGGTGTTCCCCGGCGGCACCTTGGGTGGTGCGCTGCGTGTCACCAATACCGTGAAGTCCGGTGTCGCGCAGATCAGCCATAACTACATCAACTATGACTACGGAACTGACCCGACGGCAGCGCTGCTGGCCGGGCACTCCAGCGGCCTGACGCCGGAAGAATTCATGCTGTGGATGTACGAGGGCGGCGGCGTCGAGCTCTATGAAGCCTTCCGTCGCGAGGTGTTCGGCGTCGTGGCCTTCCCGTGCTCGACCCTGGGCACCGAGATATTCCTGCACTCGAGCAAGAAGGTGCAGACTCTTGAAGACTTCCAGGGACTGCGCCTGAGAACATCGGGTGCCTGGGCTGAAATCGCCTCACGCCTTGGGGCCTCCACCGTGGTGATGGCCGGCAGTGACATCTATACGGCGTTGGATCGCGGTGTGATTGATGCGGCGGAGTGGGGGAGTCCTGAGCTCAACAAGCCGACGGGTTTCCAGAATGTGGCGCAGTACGTCATCTTGCCCGGCATCCATCAGTCGGGCGGCATTCTTGAGTGTGAAGTGAATGTCGATGCCTGGGACGGCCTGAGCGAAGCCCAGCAGAGCCAGTTGCGTCTCGCGGGCAAGCTGAGCGTGTTCGAGTCCTGGCTGGATAGCTCCTTTGCCGATCTCAAGGCCTTCAAGGAGCTGGAAGAAGGCCCCAACGAAATCGTGCAGCTGGATCAATCCTTCATCGATGCCATCTACGAAGAGACCCGTGCCTGGGAAGATGAGAAGGCGGGCGAGAATGAGTGGTTCGCACGTGTGCTTGAGTCGCAACGTACCTTCAAACAGAGCATGACGACCTGGCAGGACTACCGTTTGCCGATCGGGGAAATGGGACGCTAAGTCCTCTTGAATGATGTCCCTGGCCCGGGCGATACCTGTATCGCCCGGGCTCTCTCCTTGTCGTCATCCTGGTGAGTTGCCATGAAAATCGTCGCTGTCATTGAGCGCCAGACCCGCTGGGCCGGGTATCTGGGGGCAGTCTTGATACTGCCGCTGGTGCTTGCGTTGGTCTATGAAGTCTTCAGTCGTTATGTGCTGGTAAAGCCCACTTTATGGGCGTTTGAAGTCAGCTACATGGTGATGGGCGCCATCTTCATGCTTGGCATGGCAAATGCCCTGCGTGTCGGCCAGCACGTCAGTGTGGATGTGTTGAGCCAGAATTTTGCACCGCGTCTCAGAGCTGGAGTTCATCTGGCCTGTTATGCGGTGTTGCTGCCGGTATTGATGTGGCTTGTCTGGGAGCTGTCGCTCTATGCGCTCGAGGCGTTCTCCAGCAATGAGCGCTCCGGGCGTTCTGCCTGGAATCCGGTGATCTGGCCGGTCTTCGGCGTGTGGTGGCTGGGCTTTGTCTATCTGACGCTGCAGGTGATCGCGGAGATGTTGAAGCTCTGGAGCACACTGCTGGGCCATGATCATGGCGCGGAGGTGTCCTCATGAGCGACTTCATTGCCCTTATCATGTTCCCTGCGCTCATCGCTCTGATCGTGCTCGGTTTCCCGATCGCGTTCTCGATGATCGTCGTCGCTACCGTCTTTGGTGTTGCCCAGTTCGGGGATGCCGCGGCCTATCAACTGCTGACCAAGATCGAGGATACGGCGTCCAACTCCATTCTGGCTGCCGTGCCCTTGTTCATCTTCATGGGCGCGATGCTCGAGAATTCCGGCATTGCCGAGCGACTGTTCGGTGCCATCCATCTGTGGACACGCCGGATGCCCGGCGGACTGGGCGTCGGCGCGGTCATCATGGGCACCATCTTCGCCGCCGCCAGTGGTGTCGTCGGGGCCACCGAAGCGGTGATCGGCATGCTGGCCGTGCCGGTCATGCTCAAGCATCACTACGACAAGTCGCTGATCTCCGGCACTATCTGTGCCAGTGGCTCATTGGGCACGGCGATTCCGCCTTCCATTACCGTGGTCATTCTCGGGCCTGTGGCCGGCGTCTCTGTCGGATCACTGTTCAGTGGTCTGCTGATCCCGGGCCTGTTGATGGCGCTGTTGTTCCTCCTCTATATCGTCGTGGTCTGTGCGCTGAAGCCAGCCCTTGCGCCGCGACTCAAGGAAGATGAGCAGCATCCGGGGTGGGGCAAGCTGCTCACCATTACCCTGAGTGCGCTGCTGCCGACCATGAGTCTGATCCTGGTGGTGCTGGGCACGATTCTGATGGGCATCGCCACGCCGACGGAAGCGGCGGCCTGTGGGGCGCTCGGCTCCGTATTGCTGGCGCTGGGGTATCGCAATCTCACGCTGTCCACCCTGTGGAACGCGGCGATACGCACACTCAACATCACCGCTATGATTCTGCTGATCGTGCTGGGCGGCAACATGTTCGCGGGCGTCTTCTTCGCCTCCGGCGGGATGGCCACCGTACAGTCGTTGCTGCTGGATACCGGCTTGAGCCCGTGGCTGATTCTCGGCGCCATCCTGCTGATCGCCTTCCTGGCCGGTTTCGTGCTCGACATGATCTCGGTGGTCCTGATCGTCATCCCCGTGGCGATGCCGGTCATCGGCCTGCTCGGGTTCGATGAGATCTGGTTCTGCGTGGCCTTCCTGATCGTGATGCAGACGAGTTATCTGACACCGCCGTTGGCGCCCTCCATCTTCTATCTGCGTGCCATCACACCTCCTGAAGTGACGCTGAAGCACATGTACAAGGGGGTGATGCCCTTCATCTTCCTGCAGCTGGTGGTGTTGGCGCTGATCCTGGCCTTCCCGGGACTGGCGCTGTGGTTGCCTGATGCCATCAGCGGACCGTCATGGAAATGATGGACACCTTATTGGAAAGGAATGAGTTCGTATGAGTGATGCAACACAGGAAGAGACAGGAATGGACGTCAATCTCGATCGGGCAGCGCTCAAGACGCTATGTCACGAGGTGCTGAGCCACCATGGGTTCAGTGAGCCACATGTCGATGCCATGAGTGACGCGCTGGTGGCGGCGGAAATGGACGGCTGTCGCTCCCATGGGCTCTATCGCCTGATGGGGTTCGTCGCGACACTGAACAATGGCGGTGTGGTGCCGGACGCCGTGCCGGTGGTCGAGGATACGGCGCCCTCCATCGTCAAGGTGGATGCCAGGGGGGGCTTCTCGTCGCTGGCCTTCCAGCAGGGCGTGCCTGAGCTGCTCGACAAGGCGCGAGCCAATGGCATTGCCATTCTGGCCATCAATCATTGCGTGCATGGTACGGCATTGTGGGTAGAGATCGAGCGGCTGACGCGTGAAGGGCTGGTCGCTATCGCCTGCAATCCGACTCAGTCGTACATGGCGCCGTATGGTGGCAGTCAGCCTCTGCTGGGGACCAATCCCCTCGCCTTTGGCTGGCCGCGCGAGGACGGTAACCCGTACGTATTCGATTTCGCCACCAGTGCCATCGCGCGCGGCGATATCGAGCTGCATCGTCGCCAGGGGGACAAGATTCCGCTCGGCTGGGGTGTCGATCGACAGGGTGAGCCGTCGCAGGACCCGACGGAAGTGCTGGATCATGGCGCGATGCTGCCCTTCGGTGATCACAAGGGCTCTGCGCTGGCGATCATGATCGAGTTGATTGCAGGGCCGCTGATCGGCGACATGCTGAGTATCGAATCCAGCGAACACGATCAGGGCAAGGGGAGCCTGCCGTATCATGGGGAGTTGATCATCGCGATAGATCCCGCGCGCCTCACGGGTGGCAGCTCCCAGCAGCACATGCTGCGCTCTGAAAGGCTGTTCGAACTCGTGAAGCAGCAGGGCGCAAGGCTATCTTCCGAGCGTCGCTTCAAGGCTCGCCGGAAGCATCAAGAAGAGGGCGTCACGCTTTCGAGAGCCTTGTATGACGATATCCTCAAGCTGGCCTCATGAACCTCCGTGTAGATCGAGCAGCAGAGTGATCGCTGAGAGCACACCGCGGAAAGTCACAACTGCATGAAGAAGAACGGCCGCCTCCTGGGCGGCCGTTCTTGTATGAGGGTCTCTATCGTCTGGCTTGTCATCGGCGTTGTCTTCGGTGCTGCCAACCTCACGCCTGCCGATACTGAGCGCCCATCCAGTTCTGCCTGAATATGTGCACCACTGGTTGAGCCTGCTTTTCAGCAAATGCGCAGATGCTGATAGCGTAAGACGTATTGAGGGTGGCTGACGCCACCTGAAGGTCACGCAGGGGAGAGGCACATGACGCTTGAGATGACATCGCGGTTTCGTGGTTGCCTGTTGGGTGGTGCGGTGGGTGACGCCCTGGGGGCGGCGGTGGAATTCCTGTCGCACGAGGAGATCCAGGCGCGCTTCGGCAGTGATGGAATAGCCGACTATGCGCCGGCCTATGGTGGGCTGGGGCGGATTACCGATGATACGCAGATGACGCTGTTTACTGCCGAGGGCCTGCTGCGCAGTCATGTGCGTGGCTGCTTGAGAGGCATCACGACGCAAAGTGGTCTGGTCAGCAGCGCCTACGAGCGCTGGCTTTACACCCAGGGCGAACGCTCGCGGCAGGAGACCGAGCAGGAATGGTTGGACAGTGGCTGGCTGATCAAGCAACGCGAGCTCCATTCGCGGCGCGCCCCGGGCATGACATGCCTGTCAGCGCTCAAGCAGATGCGTGCCTACGGTGACAAGGCGCAGAACGACAGCAAGGGTTGTGGTGGGGTGATGCGTGTGGCACCTGTCGGCTTGTTCGCGCATGCGATGGGAGCCTCCCATGAGATGTGCTTCGAACTCGGAGAAGAGGTCTGTGCGCTGACCCATGGGCACGTGACCGGCCAGCTGACCGGCGGCGTGCTGGCGGTGATGATCCAGTGTCTGGTGGCGGGGGATTCGATGGTGAAGGCACTCGCGCATGCCCTGTGTATTCTCGAGCGCAAGCCGGGCTGTGATGACACCCTGCAGACCCTGGAGCAAGCCCGCGCCCTGGCCGAGTCCGAGACGTCGGCACCGGCCGCAGTGGTATTGCTGGGACTGGGATGGATCGCGGAAGAAGCCTTGGCAATCGCTGTCTACTGCGCGCTCACTGCCCGGGATTTCCGCTCTGCGATTCAGCTCGCGGTCAATCACGACGGAGATTCGGATTCCACCGGGGCCATCACGGGCAATCTGCTCGGGGCGCAATGGGGCGAGGAGGCGATACCGAGGGACTGGCTGGCGCCCCTTGAACTGCGTGATGTGATCGGCGAGATCGCCAAAGACCTGCACGACTGCCCCCGCTGGGAGCTCTATACCGAGGGTGGTGGCAAGGATGAAAAGTGGGCCTGGGAGAAATACCCGGGCTATTGAGGCGCGGTGCAGCAGCATGAAAAAACGCGGAGCCATCTTCCAATGGCTCCGCGTTTTCGTGTCTGGACAACAATTTTCATCGTTCGTCGCGATGCAAGGGGAGCGCAGAGGCGCAGGGAGCGCTTGAAACAGGTGACTTGAGAGGGCGTCCACGGGCTTCGTAAGCGGTTGATAATACTATGCTTATTACCAAAGTCGTAGATGAGTGTCTGCCCAGCTGGTCAGGTGAGTGGCGCATTGGTTCGTGATTGGAATCAATGCTGTTCCAGTGGAGGGATATCTCGCGTGGCGGGTTTCGTCCACAATGCGCTCATTCCACATTGCACGAAACGTCAGTCTGGATTCGGTCGATGGCTGGCGCCTGTCAAGACGCCTTCCACTTTTTTGAAGATGGCATGCATCCAACCCGTTGGCGCAAGCGTAAGACTCTACAAGCACAACGGTGAGGGTTTCAGCAGGGTAGAAAGACATACTGCTGACGAATGCCTTCCTCATGATCGCGACCAAAGTTGAAGTGTCAGGCAGCAGTACCGGAGCAGACCTGAGTGACTGATCGACATTCGATCACTGGCGACATGCACCTTCATGGTTGTACAGAAGTGATGCAAAAAGCTTGCAAGGGTTTTGCGTGGTGAGGGGCTTCATCACTTGCGGGTACCGAGGCAATGACAAGGCATCGCAATCTGGTTCTTTGATGGAAACAGTGAGCTGCCAGCGACACGGCTAGTGTGATAGCGCAATAATCATTAGTCTGTTAACAAGTTAGACGGGTGCAGCCGAGACTGCACACGACATCACAAGGGCAACATCGCCCAGGACAAGCAAAGGAAAATCATCATGAAAACTCTGAACCTCAAGACTCTGATCGCCGCCGCCGCTCTCGCTACCGTGAGCACTGCCTCCTTCGCAGCGGATGACAGCCCGGCCGCACAGCGTGTTCAGCAGTCCGTCAGCCAGGACGTCGTCGTCGGCACTGCCCAGCAGGCACCGACTGCCCAGGCCACCTTCGCCGATACCGGCATGAGCGTTGCCGCAGGTCGTGTCGAGACTGCCCTCAATCAGTCCGCCATCGAAGGCAAGGGTGTTGCCACCGTCAGCCGCGAGCAGGCCTTCGACAATGACGCCGGCAAGAGTGTCGCTGCTACCCGCGTTCAGCACGCCCTGAGCGACAGCAACGTCTGAGCCATTCAGCCGTCTTGCCCGGGCACTCACGCCCACTGACCACTTTGTTCATCGAGGAGATTCATCATGAAAACCATCAAGACTCTGATCGCCGCCGCCGCTCTCGCTACCGTCAGCACCGCCACCTTCGCCGCGGATGACAGCCCGGCCGCCCAGCGTGTCCAGCAGTCCATCAGCCAGGACGTCGTCGTCGGCACCGCTCAGTCAGCCGCTACCCAGCAAGCCAGCTTCGCGGAAACCGGCATGAGCGTCGCGGCAGGTCGCATTCAGCAGTCCATCAGTGCCGATCGCATCCATGGTCAGTCGCACACCGTGGCCACTGCCAGCCAGGCATTCGATAACGATGCCGGCAAGAGTGTCGCAGCGACTCGCGTCCAGCACGCCCTGAATGACAGCAACGTCTGAACCATCGTCAAGCCTGACCTGGATTGCCGGGTCTGATCATCGCTTTGCTTTTTATCGAGGAGATACACCATGAACACTCTCAAGACTCTGATCGCCGCTGCCGCACTCGCCACCGTCAGCACTGCGTCCTTCGCCGCCGACGATAGCCCGGCTGCCAAGCGCGTCCAGCACAACGTCAGTGATAGCGTCATCCATGGCTCTGCCCAGCAAGCTCCGACCGCCCAGGCGACCTTCGCGGAAACCGGCATGAGCACCGCTGCTGGCCGTTTCCAGGTGGCATCCGGTGACGACGAGATCCGTGGCCATGATCGCTCCATCCATCTGCAGGAATTCGATGTCGCCAATGATTCTGGCGATAGCGTCGCCGGCACCCGTGTTCGTCACACCGTGAGCGACGTCAACGTCTGAGACGCCCGACGTCTACGTCAGGCGCTTGCAGGCCAGGTGTCTGCACTGACATGACCTTTTTCGACAGGAGAACCCCATGCAATCCCTCAAGTCTCTATTTGCCATTGCCGCATTGTCCGTTGCCGCCACTGGCGTGGCCTCTGCCAATGACAGCGAAGCCGATGCCCGCGTCCGTGCCACCCTCAGTGATAGCGTGATCATGGGCCAGGCACAGCCGGTGACTCAGCAAGCCGCGCTGCATCACGATGACGCCGTGGAAACCGGCATGAGTGTCGCTGCCAGCCGCGTCCAGAAGTCCATCAGCAACGCCGGCATCCAGGGCACCACCCGTGCACTGGCCAGCGATTCGGCTGATTACGTCAACGATGCTGGCAAGAGTGTCTCTGCTACACGCGTCGAGCATGCCTTGAACGAAAGCGCATGATCTCTCGTCGGCGGATGAACATCCTCCGACTCTGCAAGACAGCCAAGGATGCCGATATGCCATCGACTTGCCCCTGTCAGTTGCTGAATGGACCCACTGACCATCGTGTCGCGTCATGATGGTCAGTGTCCCAGAGAAGAATACGTGAGAGAGAAGAACGCTTGAGCAAGTGTTTTGGCTGAGTGGAAGCCAGTATGGAAATGCGCACTCGTCGTCAACTGCAGAGCCCTTGCTCAAACGCTTTCCTGTCCTGAATGTCCTGTCCCGACATTCCCTGCCCGCCATTGGTGGGCTTTTTTCGTTGCATGAAGGTAATCAGCAGCGATGATCCGCAGCAGGGACAGGCAGCCGGGACAGGCAGCTGGGACAGGCAGCCGGGACAGAAAGCCGGGTCATGCCGCGACCAGCTTGGCCTCCATCAGAGTTTGCACATAGGGCGGCAGGTCCCCTGTGGCGAGGCTTGCGACATCTCCCAGATGCTCGGTGCGGCCATTGCGCAGCACCAGTACGCGGTCCGCGAAATGACTGACCAGCCCCAGGTCATGGGTGACGAAGACCAGGCTCAGGCCGCGCTCACGCTTGAGGCGTTGCAGCAGGCGAATGATGGCGGCCTGAACCGAGACATCCAGTGCCGAGGTGATCTCGTCACACAGCAGGATGTCGGGCTCGGCGGCCAGCGCGCGGGCGATGGCGACGCGCTGCTGCTCGCCCCCCGACAGCTGGCTGGGCAGACGGTCGAGATAGAGCGCGGGCAGGCGAACTTCTTCCAACAGCGACTGGGCACGCTGGCGGGCGCCATCGCCCTTGAGATCGAACCAGCGAGACAGCACCGGTGCGAGGGATTCGAACACGGTCAGACGAGGATTCAGCGCCGTGCTGGCATGCTGGAAGATGTACTGGATCTTCTGACGCTGCACCGGACGCCGCTCGGCGACCAATCCCGCCAAGGACTCCTGACGCAGACTGAGCTGTCCGGAGACGGGGGAGAGCAGGCCGGCCAGCGCCTTGAGGATCGAGGTCTTGCCGCTGCCGGATTCGCCGATCAAGGCCAGCGTCTCGCCTTGCTGGAGCGAGAATGCCACATCGCTGACGGTGAGCGCCGGCGTTTCACCGCGCAGGCGCGCCAGCCAGCTGGGCATGCGATAGCACAGGTTCAGCGACTCCACGGCCAGCAGCGGCGCGATGTCCAGCGACGTGGCTGGCTGCGAGTCGTTCTTTACGCGATCGGCCCGCTCATCGGTTGCTGCGTTACTTTCCGCACTTTTCGCACTTTCTCCGCTCTCCGCATGCGCTCTGCCCACTGATTCATGACCCTCCAGCGCATGATGGCAGGCGTAGCGCCCTTGCCAGCTCGGCACGCTGTCACGGCACGTCTCACTGGCGCGCGGACAGCGCGGTGCGAAGGCACAGCCCTTGATGGTGCTTCCCACCAGGGGCGGCGTGCCTTCCAGCGCGGCGTCAGGTCGATAGCACTGACTGCCCGGAGTCGCGGCCAGCAGCGCGTGACCATAGGGGTGGCGCGGGCCGTTCAGGAAGTCGCGAGTCGCGGCGACCTCCACCAGCTGACCGGCGTACATCACCGCGACGCGGTCACACAGGTGAGATACCGCGCCCAGATCATGACTGACGAAGACGATGCTCATGCCCAGCTCAGCGCGCAGCGAGGCCAACAGCGCCAGAATCTCATTCTGGGTGCTGGCATCCAGGCCGGTGGTCGGCTCATCCATTACCAGCACTCGTGGGCGTTGCGCCAGGGCCAGCGCCAGACTGGCGCGTTGCTGCTGTCCGCCGGAGAGCTGGTGCGGATAGCGCTGCATCAGTACTTCGGGGTGAGGGAGGTGGACGCGTCGCAGCCATGCCACGGCCTGCTGTTCGCGTTCCGCCTTGCCTTTCACGCCCTGTGACAGCAGCGTCTCGCACAGCAGGCTGCCGAGCGTGAGGTGAGGCGTCATGGCCTTTTCGGCATGCTGGGACACCAGCCCGAGCCTGAGTTCGCCCAGCCAGCGCCCCGGTTGATGATGAAAGCTCAGCTGGCGGTGCTCGTCGTGAAGAGGGTCATGACTGCTAGAGATCGAGGTAGAGGCAGTGGCAGAGGTAGAGGCGGGCGCAGGTGAGGCGACACTCACCTCGCCGGTGCGCACCAGGCTTCCCCGACGCAACAGGCCCAGCATGGCCGTGGCCAAGGTGCTCTTGCCGCTGCCGGACTCGCCCACCAGACCCAGAATCTCGCCCTGGCCCAGGCTCAGATCGATACCGCGCAGCACGGGTCGCCAGGTCTGCTGGCGATCATGAAAGCCGATGTTGAGATCGCGAACGCGGATCACGGCGTTGTCCGTCATGGCGTCACCTTTGGAGTTCGGAATCATTCGGGGCGCCCCGCTCGGTCGATGCCCAGTGTCTTGGCCAGGGTGTCGGCGACCAGATTGATGGCGATGATCAGGCTGGATAGCGCCACGATGGGCGGCAGCACGGCCCAGGGCGCAAACGACATGAAGCCGCGGCCATCGGCGACCATCAGTCCCCAGTCCGGGGTCGGCGGGGAGACGCCGAAGCCGAGAAACGACAGCGAGCTGAAGGCCAGCAATGCCCAGGACCAGCGCATCGCCAGCTCGACGAGGATGGTGTCGAGCACGTTGGGTTTGATCTCGCGCCACAGCAGGCGCATCAGGCTGTCGCCACGCAGCCGTGCGGCCTGTATATAGTCAAGGCACAGCACTTCGCGGCACGCCGTGACCATCACGCGCACCACCGCCACGCCATAGAAGATGCCCAGGGTCAGGATGAAGACCAGCGGGCCGGGGCCCATCACGCCGATGACCAGCAAGAGGAACAGTAGCCAGGGAATCGACAGCAGGGCGTCCACCAGACGCATGGCGATGTTCTCGACCCGCCCGCCGATGATGGCCAACAGCATGCCGCAGGCGCTGCCCCATACCACGGCCAGCACGGCGGCCGGAAGAGAGGTGTAGATGGCCTCGCGGCCCCCGGCCAGGGTACGGCTGAGGACATCGCGGCCGAGCTGGTCGGTGCCCAGCCAATGTTCGGCACTGGGGGGCAGCAGTGAGGCGAGACTGTCACCCGCGGAAATGTCATGGGGCGCCAGCCAGCGGCCAGCGACGGCCAGCAGAAGATGCAGGCCGATCAGCACCAGGCCCAGGCGGCCCTGGCGATTGGCCCACAGCAGCGCCAGGGTGTGTTGACCCGGCAGGGCCAGTCGCGGGCCGCGTGCGGTCGTCGAGGAAGTAGCGTTCATGAGTGACTCAGGCTGTCTTGAGTTTGGGATTGAGCACGATGACCAGCATGTCGGCGACCAGATTGCACAGCACATAGGTGACGGAGAGCACCAGCGCGCAGGCCTGCACCACCGGCATGTCGCGGTCATTGATGGCCGAGATCATCAGGCGCCCCAGCCCCGGATAGTTGAAGACCTGTTCGACGATCACCACGCCGCCCAGCAGCCAGGCGATGGTCATGGCGGCCAGACTGATGGTCGGCAGCAGGGCGGCCGGCGCCAGATGGCGGATCACCAGACGCCAGCGCGGCAGCTGGCGGATACGCGCCATGTTCATGAAGTCGCTGTCCATCACGCTGATGGTGTTGGAGCGGGTCATGCGCATCATGTGTGCCATGGCCACCAGCGCCAGCGTGATGGCGGGCAGCCAGACACCGGGCAGCAGGCTCCACAGGCTCTCATTGGCACCGGCCACGGTGATGGCAGGAAACCACGGCAGCCAGATGGCGAAGGCCAGGGTCAGCAGGGTGGCGCTGATGAATTCCGGCACCGTCATGGCGATCAGCACCAGGCTGGAGAGGCTGGAGTCGATCCAGCTATCGCGCTTGAGCGCCGCGATCAGCCCCAGCAGGATGGCCAGCGGAATGGCTATCACCGTCGCGATGCCGCCCAGCAGCAAGGTGTTGGCCAGACGTGGCATCAAGGTATCGCTGACCGGTGCACGACTGGTCAGCGAGGTGCCGAAATCACCACTCAGCAACTGCCCCCACCAGCTGACGAAGCGCGTCGTCACCGGCGTGTCCAAGCCAAGCTCGGCGCGACATTGGGCGAGATTGATCGGTGTCATGCTGCGTCCCAGATAGTTGACGCAGAAGTCGCCCGGCAGCATCTCGATCACCCAGAACACCACGCAGGCCACGAAGACCAGCGTGAAGCCGCCATACAGGCAGCGCTGCAACAGCATTGCCCACATCTCAGTTCACCTCTTGAAGATCGCGTGCCCGCAGTGGCGTCGAAGCCTCACCGAGGGGCGGCAGGCCCAGCACCTGACGCAGGCGCGGGTGGAGGGCCAGTGACTCTAGCTCAAGGCGCTCGCCCGCAGTGATTGACGGGCCGTGCAGAATGGCGAAGCGCTGGTCCGACGTGGCGCCGGGGCCGAAACCGTGTGTGGAGACATAACCGGGCGCCGCCACCAGCTCTGCGTGATGGGCATGCTTGCAGGCGGGTTCGAAGCTCATGCCCAGCGGCGCCTGATAGAGCTGGATATGCTTCACATCCGGGGGCAGGAAGTCGGATGCCGCGAGCGGCGTGACGCCGAACTCGGCCAGGCGCGCGGCCTGCTCGCGTTGGCGTTCGTCATCGTCACAGGCCACCATCAACAGGCCACCATCACATTGCAGCGCGACATCCGGTAGAAGGCGGTCTGCCACCAGCGCCTGCTGGACCGGGGCATGACCATGATCACTGAAGACACACAGGTGATAGGCCTCGCGCTTGTTGATGGCCTCAAGGCCGGCCAGCAGGCTGCCGAGCTGGGCATCGACCATCATCAGGGCCCCATCGACCAGGGCGTCATCATTGCCATGCACATGCAGGCAGTAATCGGGGGTGTTGAGTTCGAGCAGCACCAGCTCTGGCGTTTCGCGCTCGATCAGCGACAGCGCCTCGTTGAGCAGTTGCTGGTCATTGCTCATCGCGCGCATCAGGGCGTCATTGCGGGCGTCCCAGTGATTCAGACGCGGCGCGGTCATGCCCTTGGCGCGCAGGTCGCCTTCCTCCCACCAGGGCGACAGATACCAGTCACAGCTCTCGGGGCGGGCCAGCCCGAAGCCGAGGCTGGCCACCCGCAGTCCTGCCGCGCGCGCGGCCTCGAGCAAGGTCTCGCCACGCAGGTCCTCGACCATTGCAGGGCGAAAATGCCCTGCAGTGGCGCCGGCGTCTGAGGCGTGACTGTCGCTATCCGTCTCAGCACCGGGGCAATGGATGCCGTTGGAATAGATACCGTTTGAGTAGATGCCGTGCACCTGAGCCGGTTGCCCGGTCAGGATGCCCGCTCGCGCGGGCATCGAATTGGCATTGGTATCGGCACCCAGGCGCTCGATCAGCAAGCCGTCTCTGGCCAGGGCATCGAGATGCGGCAGGCGCGCCCGCGTCTCGGCGAAGCGCTGACTGCTGATGCCGTCCATCAGGATCAGGATCAGGCTAGGGCGGGACATCAGCTCTCTCCCTGCTTGTCGACCTGGTGCCAGCGAATGGCGAAGTGTTCGACTGCCGGGATATGCACCTCACGCTTCATGACGCGGTTGTTGTTGAGGTGGAAGGGAATCAGTGTCGCGCCGGTCTCGGTCAGCAGCGCCTGGGCCTGGTGATAGAGCTCGGTGCGTGCTTCGTCATCCAGGGTGGCGCGTGCCTTGGCGAGTAGGGCATCGAATTCAGGGTTCTTGTAGGCCGACTCGTTCCAGTTGGCCTCGCTCTGGAAGATCTCGTTGAGCACCTGATCGGTGGGGCGCTGGCCCCAGGCCGCGGTGAAGGCCGGCTTCTTCATCCAGGCGGTGTTCCAGTAATCCGCCGCGGGCACGTTGTGCACGTTGACGGTGATGCCGGCCTCGGCTGCCTGACGCTGGTAGAGCTCCGTCATCGGGCGGAAATAGTTGTCGACGCCGCTGGTGTAGACGTCGATCTCCAGTCCATCGGCATACCCCGCGTCGCTCAGCAGGCTGCGAGCGGTGTCGAGGTCCTGCGGGCATTGCTGCGCCAGCTTGTACTGATCGCCATTCCAGACCGGGTTGTCACAGGTAATGGTGGCACCGCCCTTGCCGAACAGCAGGTTGACCATCTCTTCACGGTCGGCCACCAGACGCAGCGCACGGCGCACGCGCACATCCTGGAAGACCTCGTCGTCGGCGCGGAACACCATGCCACGCCAGTCGCCGGTGGCGATGGAGTCGTAGTGGTAGGCCGGGTTGCTGGAGAACAGGCGCAGCTGCTGGGCGTTGACGCCATTCCAGCCCGACCAGTCAATCTGGCCGGCCAGCAATGCCTGGGTGCGGGCGTTGTCATCGGGAATGCCGATCAGGTCCATGCCATCCAGCTTCGGTGCGCCTTCCCAGTAGTCAGCGAAGGCTTCGAAGGTAGTGGTGCCCTGCGGATCGAATTCGACCAGCTTGAAGGGGCCGGTGCCGATGCCCTGCAGTGAGGTGTCGTCATCAAAGCCGACCGGCACGATCTTGGCGCGGTAATCCATCAGCAGAATCGGCAGGTCAGCATGGGACTGGCTGAGGCGGAACACGATCTGGCCGGTCTCATTGACGCTGACGTCCTCGATGACTGACAGCGCGGCACGTGCCGGAGCATCGCGCTCGGGGTCGAGCAGACGCGTGAAGCTGTAGATGACGTCATCCGCGCTCAGCGCCTTGCCGTTGTGGAAGCTGACCCCGTCACGCAGCGTGAAGGTCCACTCATCGGCAGCGGGATTGGCCTGCCACTCGGAGGCCAGGTCCGACACCGGCTCGCCCTTGCTGCCCTGACGGACCAGGCGGCTGTAGATCAGCTGGTTGGCCGAGTAGAAGCGCGTCGGGGAGATGGGGTCCAGCGACTCCTTGCCACTGAACTCGACCCAATGCGGGGTGCGCAGTGTTTCGGCATGGGCCAGCTGGGGGACGGCCAGTTGGGCGAAGGCGGCAAGGCCGATGGCGGCGATCAAGGGCTTCTTCATGTCAGGCTCCAGGCAAGGGCAACGGTCAGGGACGGTAGTCAGGGACGGTGGTCAGGTACGGTCATCAGTGACAGCAAGCAGGTTCCGCAAGACCGGGTCAGGCCGACAGGCAGGCCGTTGGATGGCTCGTGGCGCAGCCCGCCGGGACGGTCGAACTGCGTCAACGCTGTCGTCTTGAGGCGTCATCTTTGGCGCAGATGATGACGTTTCCGTGACAGATGCCGGCCGTTGGCCGCAACAAAAACTGCGACTGTGCCTTAGAAATTCTGAGGCTCGCGTCTTCCTTCCCGTGCTAGCGGGGCTGAGAGGGCATCTCGCTGGTGACAGGATTGGCCTGAGAGGTGTGCATGGTGCTGCGCAACCAGGCACAGAAATCGTTGACCGCCGGGGCATGGCGGCGTTCTGGAGACACCAGCAGGTACTGGCTGCTGGCGCTGGGCATGCGCAAGGCGTGCGCCAGTTGTAGGCGTCCGTTCTTGATCAGGTCCATCACGAAGGACTGGCGGACGAGCAGGAAGCCATGCCCCTCGAGTGCCGCGGCAATCGCCAGACTGGCATTGCCGAACTTGAGGCTGGCCGGCGGGATGTGGCCGCGAAACTTCTGCAGGCGGAACCAGTCCAGCCAGCTTTCGCGGTAGCCGATGCACTCGATTCTGGGCGCGCGGGCCAGCTCGTCGAGTGGGCTCGCGGGCGAGGCATTGGGGGCGAGGGAGTGGTGCAGGAAGGTGGGGCTTGCCACGACGATCCACTGCTCATCGGCCAGTTTCTCGTACTCGCGCCCGCACCAGCCGCCGTAGCCATTGATGATCTCGATATCGACGTCGGGCTGCTCATCCGGGAGTACCTGGTTGTGCGGCAGTACCGTGACCTGGATGTTCGGATGCAGGCGCTGGAAGTCCTTGAGTCTGGGGATCAGCCAGTATTCGACGAAGCTGTGATTGGAGCGCAGTGTCAGGCTCTGCTGCTCATTGTGCTGGAAGAGGGTGGCGGTACCGCGCTTGAGGGTCTCGAACACGCCACTGACCAGCGGCAGATAGGCATGCGCCTCATCGGTCAGCTCGATGCGATTGCCGCGGCGCACGAACAGGCTGACCGCGAGGAAGTCTTCCAGCTGCTTGACGCGCTGACTGACGGCACCCTGGGTAATGCACAGTTCGGCGGCGGCGCGGGTCAGGCTGCCGAGGCGTGCGGTGGCCTCGAAGGCGGTCAGGGCATTGAAGGGGGGAAGGCGCTGAGCGAGGCGCTGGGAAGGGTGATAGGCAGGACGCGACATGCAGAACTCCAGCTTGACTGAGCCA
The DNA here is from genome assembly GCF_029846405.1 of Cobetia sp. 29-18-1. NCBI lineage: Bacteria > Pseudomonadati > Pseudomonadota > Gammaproteobacteria > Oceanospirillales > Halomonadaceae > Cobetia > Cobetia sp. 29-18-1. The sequence goes on along the minus strand of NZ_JARWKS010000010.1, from coordinate 22,805 downwards.
GTCGCCGCATCGGCGGCTGGTGCTGAAGCCATGACTGCAGATCCTGCCGCGGCACGCGGCCGGGCGCTCATTCTTGCAGCCGTGCATGACGATGACGTGACAGTCTGCGCGCATAAAAACTAAGGCTCGCCGCCAGAAAGTCTCGCTATGGTCACGGGTCTGCGTTCACTAGCATGGCGGGCATCCACTGGCGAATCGCTCGTTTGACATGAGCGCCAGCCACACCCGTTCGTCATGCCGTGCCTTGCGGCTTGTGATCGCACTCGACAGACAGGAAGACTCTGCATGCCTCGCCTCGCGTTTGACGCCGAACAGCTTCACCTGACTCTGGATGATGGCCAGACCCTTGCCCAGCATGTGCTGTGGCTGCAAGACCATGACCCCGCCCGTCGCCATGCCAATGGCCAGCGTCTGGACAGTGTGCTCGACCTCGACTGGGACGCCGCCATCAGCGAGGCGGCGCTTGAACAGGGCGACGTCCTGCGAGTGACACTGAGCAATGCACGCGAGATTCGCTACGGCGTCGATGAGCTGGCCGCCTTGAGCACCGGCTTCCCCGATGAGCGCAGCAGTGCGCACAAGACGCTGTGGCAGGGCAGCGAGTTCTCGGTCGCCCGGGTCGAGTGGGCCGATGTCATCGCCGGGGGAGAGGCACGTCGCAAGGCACTGGCCTGGGTCCGTGACACCGGGGTGGTGTGCCTGCGTGGCGTGCCTGTCGAGCCGGGCAAGGTGCTCGAGGTGATCGAGCAGTTCGGGTATGTGCGCGAAACCAATTACGGCAAGCTGTTCGATGTCCGCACCGAGGTCTCGCCGAGCAATCTCGCCTTCAGCAATCTCGGACTCGGGGCGCATACCGACAATCCCTATCGTGATCCGGCGCCGAGCATCCAGCTGCTGCATTGCCTGAGCAACGAGGTGGAAGGCGGCCAGACCCTGCTGGTGGATGGCTTCGCCGCCGCCGAGCGCCTGCGCGAACTGGCGCCGGAGAGTTTCGCGCTGCTGACGCGCACGCGGGTGCCGTTCCGCTTCCATGACGCGGACCATGCCGATCTCAGAAGCTGGGTGCCGTTCATCGAGACCGACCACAAGGGCAACATCCGCCAGGTGCGTTACAACAACCGCTCCATCGCCTCGCTGCCGCTGCCGCTTGAGGCGCAACGCGCCTTCTATCGTGCCTATCACGACTGGGCGCGCGTGATCGGTCAGCCGGAGCAGGCCACGCGCCTGCGCCTTGCCCCGGGGGACTGCCTGCTGTTCGACAACAGTCGCGTGATGCATGCCCGTACCGCCTTCGTGGCCGGTGGCAATCGTCATCTGCAGGGCGCCTACGCCGATCTCGACAGCCTGTATTCCACCCTCAACCTGCTGGAGAACGCCCGATGATCACGCAGCCTGCCAACGCCGAGGGCATCGTTGGCCTGATCGAGGACATCTTCGCCCTGCACGGTGCGGACTCCTATCTGGGCGAGGACGTGACCATGGCCGAGCACATGTTGCAGGCGGCGCATCTGGCCGAGCAGCAGGGGGAATCCGAGTCGGTGATTCTGGCCGCCTTGCTGCATGACGTGGGGCATTACGCCAATGCGCTGCCGCCGGAGGTCTTGATGAACGGCCAGGACAACCGTCATCAGGTCAGCGGTGCCGACTGGCTGGCACGCTTCTTCCCGGCCGAGATCGTCGAGCCGGTACGCCAGCACGTGGCGGCCAAGCGTTATCTGGTCGCGGTGGAGCCGAGCTATCGCGCCTGTCTGTCACAGGCCTCGCTGGATAGCCTGGCCCTGCAGGGCGGGGCGATGGAGCCGCACGAGGCCGCGGCCTTTGCCCAGCTGCCCCAGCTTGCGGCCATTCTCAAGGTGCGGCGCCTGGATGATGCTGCCAAGGTGGCCGGCATGCAGACGCCGGACTTCGCTCACTACAAGCCGATGCTTCAGCGCTGGGTGCTGGCGGCGGGATGACGGGCTTTCCGGCGTCTCAGCCCTGTTGGACATCCCAATAGGGCGGGCTGCCGAAGTATTCGGAGAAGTAGTCCAGGAAGGCGCGCACCTTGGGGGCCAGCTGGCGGTTGCTGGGATAGACCGCCCAGATGCCGGTCTCGCTGATCAAGGGCGTCTCGGGCAGCACCTCTACCAGGCTGCCTTCGGCCAGGTGGCGGTAAATGCTCCATGTCGAGGACAGGGTGATGCCCAGGCCAGCAGCGCAGGCGTCACGAACGGCTTCGCCATTGTCGGTGCGGATACGCCCCTTGACGCGAATCGGTTCGACGCCGTTCTCGCACTGAAAGCACCACTGGTCCATGCCGATCAGGGTCAGGCATTCGTGTTCGTGCAGCATCGAGGGGTGCGTCGGCGTGCCATGGCGCGCGAGATAGTCCGGCGAGGCGCACAGAATGCGCTTGTCCGGTGCCAGGCGCCGCGCGATCAGGCTGGAATCCTTGAGGGCGGAGTTGCGGATGGCGATATCAAAGCCGCCCTCGACCAGATCGACGATGGTGTCGGTCAGGCGCAGGTCCAGTTCCAGATCAGGGCAGCGCTCGAGAAAACCGGCCAGGCCCGGCACCAGGTGCATGCGCCCGAAGGAGGCGGATGCGGTGATGCGCAAGGTGCCGCTGGGGGAGGTCGTGCCGATGCCGACGGCAGCCCGCGCGGCCTCGGCGCTGATCAGTACCTCCTCTGCATGGGGGAGAAAGGCACGGCCTTCTTCGCTCAGCGCCACATGACGCGTGGTGCGATGCAACAGGCGCACCCCCAGACTGTCCTCGAGCTTGCGCAGGTGAGAGCTGGCGACGGCGGGCGACAGCCCCAGGTCCTCGCCGGCCTGACTGATGCTGTTCACGGCGGCCAGGCGGACGAACAGCTTCAGGTGCTCAAGATTCATGCGGGTGTCCTCATTTGCGTCGACGTGCGTGGCTCCCGATGGCGAGAGGCACGCCAGCTACGGCTTGGCGCAATGTTCGTGACGTCCACTACGCCCAATACATCCAACACGCCCAATACGTCCAACACATCCATTACTTTCAATAAAACCAATAAACTGATTGTAGTTTATCGCCGTTTATCATTCAGGCCCATGACAATTATGCTGGCTCCACATCCACGCAGGAGACAGACTCATGAAAGCGATGCTCGTCAAATCATTCGGTGGTCCCGAGGTGTTCGAAGCGGCGGAAATCGCCAAGCCCCAAGCGGCGGCAGGTCAGGTACTGGTGCGCATCGCCGCCACCAGCATCAACACCGTCGACACCATGATTCGCGAGATGGGCCCTGAGCTGCCGCTGTCTCCGGCACTGCCGGCGCTGCTGGGCATGGACTTCGCCGGTACCGTCGAAGCCGTGGGCGAGGGCGTCGAAGGCTACGCCATCGGGGATGAAGTCTATGGTTGTGCTGGTGGCCTGGCGGACCTTCCGGGCACGCTGGCCGAGTATATCGCCGCCGATGTCCGCCTGATCGCCCACAAGCCGAAGTCCCTGAGCATGGTGGAAGCCGCGGCGCTGCCGCTGGTCGGCATCACGGCCTATGAAGGCCTCAAGCGCGCCAACATCGAAGCCGGTCAGAAGGTGCTGGTTCACGGTGGTGCGGGTGGTGTGGGTCACATCGCCATCCAGCTGGCCCGTCACTTCGGTGCCGACGTCGCCTCTACCGTCGGCCGCGATGAGCACGAGACGCTGGTCGAAGGCCTGGGTGCCAGTGCCATCAATTACCGCAATGAGCAGGTCGCCGACTATGTGGCCAAGCACACCGACGGCAAGGGCTTCGACATCGTGTTCGACTCCGTCGGCGGTGCCAACCTGCCGACATCCTTCGAGGCTGCCGCGCTCAATGGCCATGTCTCGACGACCGTGTCCTTCATGGAAATCGATCTGTCCACCGCGCACTTCAAGGGCCTGTCACTGCATGTCGTCTTCATGCTGATCCCGATGCTGCATGACTTCCGTCGTCAGCAGCACCACGAGATTCTGGCCGACATGGCGCGTATCGCCGATGCCGGCGCGCTCAAGCCGATCATCGATGATCAGGTCTTCCCGCTTGAGGAAGTGGGCCAGGCCCACGCTCGTCTGGGCAGCGGCAAGGCAACCGGCAAGGTCATCGTCGAGGTCTGATGCCGAGACCTGCTGCTGAGGTCTGATGCCGAGGTCTGTTAGCGAGACCCGCCAGCCATCCAGGCGGCAGCATTTTGACACTGCGCTGGCACAGATGAACGACAGGGTGTGGCCATACGGCACACCCTGTCGTTCGCGTCTCAAGCGTCGTGTGACATTTCAAGGAGAGAGCGCATGAAAACCATCCTTATCACCGGTTCTACCGATGGCATCGGCCTGGTCACGGCCAAGGCCCTGCTGGAGCGCGGCCATCGCGTGCTGATTCACGGGCGCAGCGAGCAGAAGGTCAATGGCGTCGTCGCCGAACTTGCAGCGCTGGCAGGGGCTGGGCGTGTCGCCGGTTTCGTGGCCGACCTGTCCGACCTGGCCGCCATCGATTCACTGGCAAGCGAAGTGCTGGCGGCCAACGCCAGTCTGGATGTCCTGATCAACAATGCCGGTGTCTTCCAGGCCCCCAGCGTCGTGACGGTTGACGGTCTCGACCTGCGCTTCGTGGTCAATACCCTTGCCCCTTATCTGCTCACCCAGAAACTGGCTTCGGCACTGCGTCCGGCCGGACGGGTCGTCAACCTGTCTTCGGCGGCTCAATCTTCCGTGGACCTGAAGGCGCTGACCGGAGAGGTCGCGTTCAACGACCACTACGCGGCCTATGCCCAGAGCAAGCTCGCGATCACCATGTGGACCCGCACGCTCGCACGGGACTGGGAAGGCCAGGGGCCGATCCTGATCGCGGTCAACCCGGGCTCTCTGCTGGCCAGCAAGATGGTCAAGGAAGGCTTCGGCGTTCCGGGCAAGGACCTGGGCATCGGTGCCGATATCCTGGTGCGTGCGGCACTGGATGAGGAATTCGCCGGCGCCAATGGTCAGTACTTCGACAACGACGCCCAGCGATTCGCACCGCCGCACGCCGACGCACTCGATGATGCGCTGTGCCGTGAAGTGGTCGCGACGATGGAGAAGACGCTCGGCTCTGTGGCTGGCTGAAGCGCGCCGGGAACCGCTGTCACGCTGCAATATGACGCCCCGCTCATGCTGATGATCTCTCAGCGTGGGCGGGGCGTTGTCGTATGCAAGGGCATGCAACGGCTGGCGGATGGATAGCGCAGGCTAGCCTCAGAGGCGATCGATCGCGGCGCTGACCTGTCGGGCACCGGCCAGGATCTCGGCGATGACCGCCTGGGTCTGATCTACGCTTTGTGTCATGCCAAGCTCGTAAGAAAACCGGCGTCGCCGATAGGCAATTGACGACAGTCGTTTGCTGGGAACTTCTTTTGGCTAGGGCTTGGGATAGACAAGTCCAGGAAGCATCTCTTCAAGCAACATGGCAGCATGCATCACTTTCATGTCCTGGAACTTTCCTCCCACCAGATGCAGTCCGACAGGCAGTCCATTGTCATCCAATCCGCAGGGGAGTGATGCCGCGGGTTGTTGGGTCAGGTTGAAGGGGTAGCTGAACGGCGTCCAGTCCATCCAGTCAGCGTATTTCTTGCCGGGTGGGACGTTGTGCCCAGCGGCAAAGGGTGAAATGGGCAGGGTAGGGGTGACAAGCAAATCCCATTGCTCGTGGAAGGATTGCATGTGTGCGCAAAGTGCAGTCCGCTCTCGTCTTGCCGCCAGATATTGCGACAAGGAAATGTTGTTTCCTCGCTCTGCAATGTCCAGCAAGCCCGGGTCCATGTGCTCTCGCTGGCTGTCGGTCATCTTTTCGACCACCTGGGTGGCACCCGCGAACCACAAGGTATTGAAGGTATCGAGGGGACAGGCAAACCCGGGGTCTATCTCGATGACGTCAGCGCCCAGTCTCGAGAGTAGAGCGACCGCTTCGTCCACTCGCAGGCGTATGTCCTGTGCAACGTCGACATACCCAAGCGTCGGGCTGTAAGCGATTTTCCATCCTTCAAGAGACAATGGGAGTGGCGCATTCCAATGAATGCCATGTGGATTGCCGAGCAATCCGTCTCGGGCATCCGGTCTTGCCATGCTGGCAAGCATCAGGGCGCTATCGGACGCCGTCCGCGTCATCGGTCCCAGGTGTGAGAGTGTCGACATGGCACTGGTCGGCCACTGGGGAATCCAGCCAAACGTGGGTTTCAGGCCGAAGGTGCCGGTAAAGCTGCAGGGAATGCGGATCGAACCGCCCGCGTCACTTCCTTGATGGAGCATGCCCAGGTTCAGCGCGGCCGCTGCTCCAGCCCCGCCTGAGGATCCACCCGACGTCAGCGCGGTATTCCAGGGATTGCGCGTTACGCCATGCAGGGGATTGTCCGTCACCCCCTTCCAGCCGTACTCCGGTGAGGCTGTCTTGCCGAGAAAGACGGCGCCTGCCTTGCGCAGGCTCGCGGCGACGGGGGCATCGACGTCACTCCCCCCGTCGGGTGATGTGGTGGCGGAGCCGTACCGGGTCGGCATGTCCCGGGACAGCGTCAGGTCCTTGAGTGTTGTCGGTACACCGTCCAGCGGGCCGCAGGGCGAGCCGTTCATCCAGCGGGCTTCGGCGTCTTTCGCCGCCTTCATTGCCCCATCATGGGCGATATGCACGAAAGCATTGATCTTGGGGTTGAGCGTGTCGATACGTTCCAGACAATCCCGGGTCAGCTCGACAGGGGAGAGCTCACCCTGGCGAAATAGCGTCAGGGCGTCAGTGGCGGTCAATTCAGATAATTGCGTGGGAAGAGAGGCTGGGGTCATGTCAGATCCTGTCCATTGGCTATCAAGTGCCGGCTATCAGGTACTGCGATCAAGTACTCGCACGTGGGACGTTCTCGGCACGTGAGACGTGCTCGGCAATGAAAAGGGCCTGCGCAATGCAGGCCCTTGTCGCTGGTCAGCGGGCTTCGATCACCTGAGGTGAGGGAGCCACATCATCTTCCAGCTGCTCCGGGTGATATTCCGCGGTGTAATCCCGACGCGCCTGCGCGAAGCGTTCTACCACATCGGTATCCTTGCGCTGCAAGGCGAGGCTGATGATGACGAAGGCTGACGCATTGAGGATCAGGCCCCAGATGCCGGCATGCAGGCCAAGCGGGTTGCTGACGCTGGCGCCGTAGGACAGCCAGAGGACGGTCACGATACCCAGAATCAGGCCCCAGATGGCCGCTTGCGGGTGTGCCTTGCGCCAGGTGATGGCGCCCAGTGTCGGCACGATCAACTGAGCGGTGCCCGCCAGTGCCGCGATCCCGATCGTGACGAGCAGCCCCGGAACGGTCAGTGCCAGGATGTAGGCCGCCAGAGAGAAGCCGACCAGAGACAGGCGTCCGATGTGGACGATGCGCTTCTGATCCGCTTGCGGGTTCACGTAGCGCTTGTAGATATCCATGGTGACGACGGTCGATACCGCATGGATCTGGGAGTTGGCCGTGGACATCGCCGCTGCCGCGCCAGCCGCCATGATCAGCGATGCCAGCAGGTAGGGTGCATAGTTCATCAGCATGACAGGCAGGATCTGGTCAGCATTCTCCAGGCCAGGCTCCAGCAGTACACCGGTATACCCCGTCAGTACCGAGCCGAAGTAGGCGAAGGCGGCGAGCCCCAGCAGGAAGGGCATCAAGCCGAACAGCTTGCCGCTTTTCACCGAATACATGCGCAGCCAGATCTGGGGACCCATGAAGGCGCCGATGGCCACGATCACGAACAGCGAGAACCACATGGAGTAGCCCATGTTGCCATTCGGCCCCGGCAGCGTCAGATGCGCGGGCGAGTCGCTGGCGAGCTGAGCGAACATGCTGGTCGGACCACCTGCCTGGCCGGCGATGTAGTAGCCCGCATACATCATGCCGAAGAACAGCAGCGCCCCGTAGATCACATCTGTCCAGGCGATGGCGCGAATTCCGCCGACCCACACATAGACGATGATGATGAAGTAGAACAGCAGTGCGGCCAGCCAGAAGGGCACGACGCCACCGGAGGCGACCTCGATCAGGTAGGCGCCGCCTGTCAGCTGGATCTGCAGATATGGCACGGTAAAGATCAGCGTGATGACGGCAACGAGGACTCTGAGTGCTTCACTGTTGTAGAAATCGCCCATCAGGTCTGACGGCGTCAGGTAGTCAAAGCGCTTGCCGAGATACCAGACGCGCTTGCCCACCCAGTAGTACATGAAGCCGAAGAGCAGGTTCCACGCAAGCGCGGTGAGATAGATCGGGCCACTGGTGTAGAAGGTGGCATTCGATCCCAGGAAGGCAAAGGCGCTCCACCAGGTGGCCGCCACCGTGAAGAATACGGCAATGCTGCCCATGGCCCGCCCCTGAACGAAGAAGTCTTCGCTCGTCGTCTGGGACTTGCGGGCCGAGACGAGCCCGACGATCAAGGGAATGATCATGAAGGCCGCGATGATCAAGATGCTTCCAGTCATGGTGAGCTCCTCAGCGCTTGCCGCCGGTGGAAGGGGCTCTGGCGCTACCCCAGTTGGTCAGGTAGGCATACAGGAACACGGCGGTGAGGAAGCCCCACCACACCAGGTTCCAGACGAGGAAGAACGGAACTCCCATCACCATGGGCTCGATCTTGTTGGCCATCAGCATCAATGGACTCTCGAGCATCAAGAATCCCAGCAGCATGCTGCCGTAGATGGCGACCTTGCGGGTCGTGAAGCGCTTTCTCATTGCATTCCCCTTTATTGTGGTTGGTGGGGCGGGTTGTGACCTGTCGTGTCGATGGCAGGGAACCAGGCATGGCAAAGCATCAATTATTGTATTTATGCGTATAAATTAACCAATAGGTGACAATCCCCCTACCGTCAAGGAAGTCACGGCGTTTTCGCTTTTCGCCTCACCCGCGACGCAGGCCCCCAAAATCTGGATAATGGCGGCCATCGCGTAGCCGTCAGACTGGCGTGCTGGCGCCCACACTCTTCACAGCGGTGCATCGTTCATGGAAATCAAGGTCAACTTTCTCGACAACCTGAGGCTCGAGGCGAAATTCGACGACTTCACGGTCATCACCGATCAGCCCATCCGCTACAAGGGTGATGGGTCGGCGCCGAGCCCGTTCGACTACTTCCTGGCGTCGTCGGCGCTGTGCGCGGCGTACTTCGTGAAGGTGTACTGCGTGGCGCGGGACATCCCGACCGAGAACATCCGCCTGTCGCAGAACAACATCGTCGACCCGGAGAATCGCTACAACCAGATCTTCAAGATCCAGGTGGAGCTGCCGGAAGACCTCTCCGACAAGGACCGCCAGGGCATCCTGCGTTCCATCGAGCGTTGCACGGTGAAGAAGGTCGTCCAGACCGGCCCGGGCTTCGAGATCGAGACGGTCGACAACCTCGACGAGGACGCCCAGGCATTGCTGATGGCGGAGCCGCCAGAAGGGCAGAGCACCTGGATTGAAGGCAAGGACCTGCCGCTGGAGCAGACCATTGCCAACATGACGGGCCTGCTGAATGATCTCGGCATGAAGATCGAGATCGCCTCCTGGCGCAACATCGTGCCGCACGTCTGGTCGCTGCACATTCGTGATGCCGCCTCACCGATGTGCTTCACCAACGGCAAGGGTTCGACCAAGGAGAGCGCGCTGTGCTCGGCACTGGGCGAGTTCATCGAGCGCCTGAGCTGCAACTTCTTCTACAACGACCAGTTCTTCGGCGAAGCCATCGCTGACAGCGAGTTCGTGCACTACCCGAACGAGAAGTGGTTCCAGCCGGGCCCGAATGACGACATCCCGGAAGGCGTGCTGGATGACTACTGTCTGGAGATCTTCAATCCGGACGGCGAGCTGGGTGGCTCCAATCTGATCGACACCAATTCCGGGCGTGCGGATCGTGGCATCGTGTCCCTGCCGTTCACTCGCCGTTCGGACGGTGAGACGATCTACTTCCCGTCCAACCTGATCGAGAACCTGTATCTCAGCAACGGCATGAGCGCCGGCAATACTCTTCCGGAAGCCCAGGTGCAGTGTCTGTCCGAGATCTTCGAGCGTGCCGTGAAGCGCGAGATTCTCGAGCAGGAACTGACCCTGCCGGACGTGCCGCAGGAGGTGCTGGCCAAGTACCCGGAAATCGTCGAAGGCATCGAGGCGCTGGAAGCCCAGGGCTTCCCGATTCTGGTCAAGGACGCCTCGCTGGGCGGTCAGTTCCCGGTGGCCTGCGTCACGCTGATGAACCCGAAGACCGGCGGTGTCTTCGCCTCCTTCGGCGCGCACCCGAGCTTTGAAGTCGCCATCGAGCGCAGCCTGACCGAACTGATGCAGGGCCGCAGCTTCGAGGGGCTCAACGACTTCATGCCGCCGACCTTCAACTCGCTGGCCGTGTCCGAGCCGAACAACTTCGTCGAGCACTTCATCGACTCCTCGGGTCTCGTCTCCTGGCGTTTCTTCAGCTCCAAGACCGACATCGAGTTCGTCGAGTGGGACTTCTCTGGCAGCAATGAAGAAGAAGTCGCCAACCTGTTCGGCATCCTCGATGAGATCGGCAAGGAGGCTTACATGGCGGTGCACGAGGATCTTGGCGCGCCGGTGTGCCGTATCCTGGTGCCGGGCTATTCCGAGGTCTATCCGGTCGAGGACCTGGTGTGGGACAACACCAACATGGCGCTGGATTACCGCGAGGACATCCTCAATCTGCATCGTCTCGATGACGATCAGCTGGCGGACCTGGGCGAGCGTCTCGAAGAGAGCCAGCTTGATGAGCACATGGACATCAAGACGCTGATCGGTATCGAGTTCGACGAGAACACCATCTGGGGCCAGCTGACGATTCTCGAGCTGAAACTGATGATCAATCTCGCGCTGGGCCAGCACGAGGACGCGCTGGATCGCGTCGAGATGTTCCTGCAGTACAACGACAACACCGTCGTGCGCGGCCTCTATTATCAGGCCATGAAGGCGGTGCTGGAGATCACGCTGGATGACGAGCTGGAACTCGAGGACTACCTCTACAACTTCCGCCGCATGTTCGGTGAAGACACCATGGCTGCCGTGGTGGGCTCCGTGCAGGGCGAGGTGCGCTTCCATGGTCTGGAGCCGACCAACATGCAGCTGGAAGGGCTCGATCGCCACCTGCGTCTGATCGAAAGCTACCAGAAACTGCACGCCCATCGTGCTGCCCTGGCTGCCAAGCAGGGCTGATGCTCGCCTGCTGAATCCCGTGGCATGTCAAGAACGGCCCCTCACTGGATGGTGAGGGGCCGTTTTCGTAGCCGGGCGCTTATTTTCTGTGCTCTGTGCTCTGTGCTCTGTGCTCAGGGCTCAGGACTTAGGACTTAGGACTCAGGACTCAGGACTCAGGACTCAGGACTCAGGACTTAGCGCAACACCTGCTGTCCCTCCGCCAGACGTTGACAGCATTCAATGATCTGCTCGCGGATCCAGCGATGCGCGGGGTCCTTCTGATAGCGGCGATGCCAGCTCAAGTGGAAGGGGAAGGAGGCGAAGGCGACCGGCGGTGCCACACGGGTGACGGCGAACTGGCGGCAGAAGTGCTGGCATAACCCGGTGGGCAGGCTCGCGATCAGTGGCGAGCGCTCCAGCAGGGAGGGCACGGCCATGAAGTAGGTGACCGCCAGGGCCACCTCACGCTTGAGCCCCTGGCCCTCGAGCTGCTTGAAGATGCCGCTTTTCAGGCGGGTATGGGGCTGTACCAGCACATGGGCGTGGTGCTCGAAATCCGCCTTTGTCATGCGGCCTTCATCATCCAGACGCTCCAATAGCGGATGCCCGTTGCCGACCAGACAGTCGATGCCTTCCGTGATCACTTCCCTGACCACCAGATTCTCGGGCGGATCGACCTGACGCCCGAAGGCGAGGTCCGTCGTGCCGCTCATCACGCCGGCTTCGCTCATGTCCTGCGAGAGACGGCGTACCTGGAGGGTGATGCCCGGTGCCTGTTCACGCAGGATCGTCGCCAGTTGCGGCAGGATCAGCACCTCGAAGTAATCGTTGGCGGCGATCTCGAAATGACGGCTTTCGGTGGTGTGGTCGAAGTGCCGCTCGCTGTTGATCAGGCCATCGAGGTCGGTCAGCGCCGCCTCGATGGTCGGAAACAGGTGGTCGGCCTTCTCGGTAGGGCGCATGCGCTGGCGGTCGCGGATGAACAGCGGGTCATTGAACAGCTCGCGCAGCCTGGAGAGCGCCGCGCTCACCGAGGGCTGACTCAGGTGCAGACGCTCGCCGGCGCGCGTGACGTTCTGCTCGAGATACAGCGCATGGAAGGTGCGCAGGAGGTTGAGGTCGTAGTTGAGCTTCATGATGACTACCAGAGCAGGCGGAGTGTCGCGGTTGCACTCGGGCGAGTGAGCACTATTTGTCTGGATGATAGCAGCTATCTGTACTATCGATTATCACGATGGCAAGTTCAGGCGGTAGGGTAGTGATCAGAACACGACGAGTGATCCAAGCGACCCACAGGAGTGAGCCATGAGTGATGTGAAGCGGACGCAAGCCGAAGAGGAAAAGATCGTGCTGATCACCGGCGCCTCCAGCGGTATCGGTGAGGCCACCGCGCGCGCACTGGTGAAGGCCGGGCACAAGGTCGTCGCGACCGCCCGTCGCAAGGAGCGCCTCGATGCGCTGGTCGATGAACTGGGCAGCGACAAGGTGCTGGCGATTGCTGCCGATGCCACGGACTACGATCAGCTTGCCAAGGTCGTCGAGCAGGCCGTCGCCCAGCATGGCCGTCTGGATGCGGCGTTCGCCAATGCCGGTACCGGCGTCAGCCAGGCAGGCACCGAGAACGGTGATCCCGAGGAGTGGAAGCGAGTCATCGACATCAACATCAATGCGCTGCTGTGGACCGCCCACGCGACCCTGCCGCACCTGAGAGAGAGCAAGGGCCACTTCCTCCTCACCAGTTCCGTGGCCGGCCGCGCCAATCATGCGGGCTCCATCTACAGCTCCAGCAAGTGGTTCGCCTACGGCTTCGGCCAGAACCTGGCGATGGAAATGGCCGATTGGCAGGGCCGCTGCACCACCATTACCCCGGGCATGGTCAATACCGCCTTCTTCGATCAGCCCAAGCCGGACAAGCTGGACCCGCAGGATGTAGCGGATGCCGTGCTCTACGCCATCAGTGCTTCGCCGCGTGCCAATATCCGTGAAGTGCATCTGATGCCGACCTATTGAGCCGGTTGCCGGCATGCGAGTTGGCAAGTGTGTGGGTCGATGAGCACGCTGGCCCAAGACAACTATTTGTGTGTGCGATAGTGGCTATCCGGACTATCGATTATGACGATGGTGGCGTGAGCAGTAAGCTTCATTCAACACAGGACGAGCACCACTTGGTGCCCCATTACGTGGTGACCATCACGTCGCCGACATCTTTCGTGAAGTGACCGTTGCGGGCTATCCCGCACGTTGAGGAGAGCATCATGAGCAAGGTTCTGGTAGTAGTGACATCCCACGATACGCTGGGTGACACGGGCAAGAAGACAGGCTTCTGGCTGGAAGAGCTGGCGGCTCCCTACTACGTCATGAAGGACGCCGGCATCGAGGTGACGCTGGCCTCTCCCAAGGGCGGTCAGCCGCCGCTGGATCCGGCAAGCCAAGGCGAGGATTTCCAGACGGATGCCACGCGTCGTTTCGACAAGGACGCCGCTGCTCAGCAGGACCTCGCCACCACCGCCGTGCTGGCAGACATGAAGGTCGAAGACTTCGACGCCATCTTCTACCCGGGTGGCCACGGCCCGCTGTGGGATCTGACCAACGACGCGGATTCCATCCGTCTGATCGAGCAGTTCCATGCGGCTGGCAAGCTGGTCAGCTCCGTCTGCCACGCCCCGGCAGTGCTGCTGAACGCCCGCAAGCCTGATGGCACTCCCTTCGTGGACGGCGTGCGTGTCACCGGCTTCACCAATGGCGAAGAAGAAGGCGTCGGCCTCACCAATGTCGTGCCGTTCCTGGTCGAAGATGCCCTGCAGCAGAAAGGCGGCATCTATGAGAAGAAGGCCGATTTCACCTCCTTCGCGATTCAGGATGGCCTGATCATCACCGGTCAGAACCCGATGTCTTCCGAAGGTGTCGCTGAGCTGCTGATCGACAGCCTCAAGAAGTAAATCGGGCTAGTTCAGGCAGCATGAAAAACCCCGCGACCGGATTACCGGTTGCGGGGTTTTCGTCTTTCAGGTGGCGGGTCTCAGCTGCGCCCGCCTGGTTCAGTAGAATGAGTCAGGCGCCTATTTTAATAGAATTAGTCAGTAGAACGAGTCAGTTGCCATCAGCCATTCGAGGCTTTCGCTGCTCGCGCAAGCTGGGTCACGTAGGCATCGAGCACTTCCGGCATCGAGAGCGGTGTCGGGTTGGCCGCCGTGCCCATCGGGTCATTCTCCAGCAGGATGACCCTGTCGTTGCTGAAGGTGGGCAGGTCATTGTCCGCGAGGTGCTGGTTGAGGCGCTCAATCAGCACCTGGCCGCCATAGGTCAGGATGATATCGACGTCGGCCAGCTCCGCCAGTTGTTGCGGGGGCACTCGCCCGCCAATCTTGCCGTCGCTGGCACTCGCCGTCACGAAGGACGGGGAGGTCAGCCCCAGCTCGGCAAGGAAGCGCCCCCGGGCATCGTTGTCGTTGTAGAAGGCGATCCGGGTCGGGTCTTCGGGGTCGATATAGCGCAGGGTGATGGCCGACTTGCCCTTGATCTCCGGGTGGGCGGCGATGTTCTCGGCGACCTGAGCCTCGAGACGCTCGATCAGTGCTTCCCCTTCGGCGGCCATGCCCATGCCGGCACTGTCGAGGCGAATCATGTCGCGCCAGCTGGAAGACCAGCGCGGCCCCGGGCGCGCCACGACCGGCGCGATCTTGCTGAGCTTGGCGTAATCGTCTTCGCTCAATCCTGAATAGGCGGCGAGGATGACGTCCGGCTGGCTGGCGGCCACGGCATCGAAATCGAGGGTCTTGCCCTGATCGAACAGATTGGCCGAGTCGGCCCCCAGTGCTTCCAGGCGCGCCTTGACCCACGGCATCATGCCGTCGCCGTCATCATCCCCGAAGTCCTGACGGGGGAAGCCCACCGGCACCACGCCCAGTGCCAACGGCACTTCATGATTGGCCCAGGCGACGGTGGCGATACGTTGCGGCTTGTTCTCGATGACGGTAGTGCCGAAGGCATGTTCGATCGTGAGCGGATACTGCGCCGTTGCCTCGGCGGAGGTGGCAGATGTTCTGACAGATGACGTGTGTGCAGTCGCTGACTCGTGTGCCTGTACGGCAGGCGTGAGGCAGGCAGCCATGACGGTGGTCAGGCCGATGGCGCAGGAAAGTCGCGTGAGTCGCAAGGGAGACTCCTTATGTGATCGGCTGGCGGCAGACGCCGCTGGCCAGAGACGAGATGACAGCCCCTGGCGGGGAGGGGCTGTCGGTAGGTAGGCAAGCGTTACGTGTGGAGACGAGTGTCCTGTCGGCAGGGCGGGCCCGTGGTCAGAAGTCGTAGGTCATGCTCAGCAGCGCACTGCGCGGTGCGCCGTACAGGTACTGGCTGTAGAAGCCCTGCTGCGTGTAGTACTCCTCATCGAAGAGGTTGGACACGTTGAGCTGGGTGCTGAAGTTGTCATTGAAGCGATAGCGCGCCATGGCGTTGGCGAGGAAGACATCGCCCTGGCCGACCTTCTCGGTACCGGTGGGCGTGTCGGTATCCTTGTAGGTATCACCCTGCCAGGTGCCACCAGCGCCCAGCGTCAGACGCGACCAGTCGCCGGGCAGCTGCCAGGTGGCGTAGACCTTGGCCTGCTGGCGCGGATAGCTGGTATTGAGCTGGGTGCCATCGGCGTCCTCGGCGTCCACCAGTGCGTAGCTGGCGGAGAGATTGATGCCCGGCGCGACTTCACCGGCCACTTCCAGTTCGAAGCCTTCGACCACGGCGCCGTCTGACTCGGTGTAGGCCTGATCGGTGGTGCCGGCGACATAGACACCGGGGATCTCGACGGCCAGATTGTCCTGCTCGCTGCGGAAGACGGCGAAGGACACGTCAGCGCGGTCCTCGAACAACGCCGCCTTCAGGCCCGCCTCATAGCTGGTGCCCTCGAGCGGGTCGAGCAGGGCGCCATCGGGGGCACGTTCGCTCTGGGTATTGAAGATCTGCGTGTAGCTGGTATAGGCGGTGAGGTTGTCGGTAATGTCGACGATCAGGCCGGCATAGGGCGTGAACTCGTCGTTGTATTCATAGCTGCGCTCGCCACGGTAGTCCTGGTCGATCTCCCAATCGGTCAGGCGGGCGCCGATGATCAGGTGCACGGGGTCGGCCAGCGAGAAGCGCGTCACGGCGTAGAAACCGCTCTGCTCGGTTTCGGTGTCGTCGGTCAGGCCCCATTCGCCCCATTCCGGCTCGGCCAGCGCCGGGTCATCGCGATCGGTGAAGCTGCCCAGCGCCGGCACGGCGCTCGCCGGGGTGCGGCTCCAGATCTCGTACTCTTCCTTGAGCTGCATGTAGCCAAAGCCCAGCTGGTGCTCACGACCGAGCAGCTCGAAGGGGCCCTCAGCGCTCAAGTTCAGGTTCTTCTGGGTGCGATCACCGCGATAGTCGACCAGATAGGAGGTCGTCGGATACTCGCGATTGCTGTCGTAGTAGAGGATGCCGTTGTCACGATCCACATAGCCGCCACGGTAGTTGTAGGTCAGCCCGTAGTTGGCATCGCCATGACTGTAGGCGGCGGTCGCCTTCCAGCCGTTGGCGAAGTAGTGGGTCAGGTCGGCGAAGCCGCGCGTATTCTCGGTGAAGAAGTGCGCCCATTCGGTATTGTTGGCGACCGACTGGTCGAAGTCGGTGCGCGTGCCGTCGGTGCGCGTGCCGTCGGTGTAGTAGAGCGGCACGCCCAGATAGGCGCCATCCTGGTCATAGCGCTGATACTCGACCCCGACGTTCAGCTCGGTGTCAGGCGTCAATTCGGCGGCGATCACCCCGTAGAGGGTCTCGCGGTCATTCTCGACATCATCCATGAAGCTGTCGGAGCGGTCCTTGGCGGCCACGAAGCGCACGCCGACCTTGCCGGCATCATCCAGCGGCGTGCTGACATCCACCACGCCACGTCGGCGGTCCCAGCTGCCGACAGCGCCAGTCACGCTGGCCGCGGCTTCGTCCAGCGGCTTCTTGCGCACGAAGTTGACGGTGGCGGACGGGTCGCCGACGCCTGTCATCAGGCCAGTGGCCCCGCGGACCACCTCGACGCGATCATAGATGGCGGTGTCCCACTCGGCGTCGCCGAACGGCCAGAAGCTGCTGGTGTTGCTCTGTTGTCCATCGAACTGGAAATTGCGGATGGTATAGCCGCGCGACTGGAAGCTGGCGCGGGTACCGTCCAGGCGATTGGAGGACACGCCCGGCAGGCGGTTGATCGCCTCCGTGGTACTGGTCAGCGCCTCATCATCCATCTGCTGGCGGGTCAGGAAGCTGACAGACTGCGGTGTCTCGCGTGGCGACAGGGTCAAGCCATTGGCGCTGGTGCTGGAGTCGACCGTATACGCCTGAGTCTCTTCCGTGGTGCCGCCTTGCGCCTCGCCGACGATGGTCATCGCCTCAAGTGTGCGAGTCTCATCCGCGATAGCGGTGGCACTGAGCAGTGACGAGGTTGCGAGCGCAATGGAGAGGGCGAGTGGCGAGCGAGTGAAACCTGGACGGCGGAGTGAGTGAGCCAAGACTGCGTTCCCTAGTTGTTTATAATAATCATTATTATTTACCCGCTGGCGGCACTTTTGTTTTGCGAAATGCCAGACACGCTTTGCGGGATGCCAAGAATGAAAATTTCGGGGAACTTCATGAGCCCGGCGTGGTGCTATCGGGCGAGGGATTTGGTCATGCGGCACACCGGAGGAGATGCACTATGTCGCCGCCGTGCTGCGGGAAATGAAGGCCAAGGGCATCGTCTAGTCGTGACGATCTCCCTTGTAGGAAGACGCAAACGCCCGCCATTTGGCGGGCGTTTGCGTTTCAAGGCGGGGTTGTCAGATCAGCTATTGCGCGTCAGGCGGGTGGCCAGCCACCAGCCCAGCAGCATCGTCACCAGAAAGCCCGCCAATGGCAGACTCATGGCGCTGCTGGAGACGATGGCAGGCCCGGGGCAGTAACCGCTCAGCCCCCAGCCGATACCGAACAGCGCCGCACCGAGCAGCAGGCGGCCATCGATATCGCGACGCGTGGGCAGCTGGAAGCGCTCGCCCAGCAGGGGAGTGCCACGCCGCCAGACGAGTCGATAGCCGAGGAAGGTGGTGATGACGGCACCGCCCAGCACGAAGATCAGCGTGGGGTCCCAGTCTCCGGCCACGTCGAGAAAGCCGACCACGCGCGCGGGGTCGGTCATGCCGCTGAGTGTCAGCCCGAGGCTGAAGACCAGCCCGGTAAGAAAGCCGATGACCGTTTTCATGGTGACTCCCCCAGCAGATGTTGGCTCACGAAAACCGTCAGCATGGCGACAGCCACGAACACCACCGTGGCCACCAGCGAGCGGGGTGAGAGACGCGCGATACCGCAGACGCCATGACCACTGGTACAGCCGCCGCCGATGCCTGTTCCGATACCCACCAGCAGGCCGGCGAACATCATGCTCAGCACCCCGCTGGTGGGATTGCCGATCAGCGCATCCGTGCTTGCGGCCACATTGCCCCAGTCAAGATTGAGCAGCAAAAGCAGCAGCGGGCCGCTGATCAACCCGAGCACGAAGGCGAGACGCCAGCGGCGGTCCGGGCCTGATTCCAGCAGTGCGCCGCGCGTGATGCCACTGATACCGGCGATACGTCCCAGAAAGGCCATCAGCATCACTGCCGAGAGACCGATCAAAACGCCACCGGCGAGTCCTTTCATGCTGCTTATCATGTCCATGTCGTTCATCCTCGTGTCGCGATCATCCTGCGGTGCGTCGATGATATGCTCGTGGCTGGCAAGCGCCAACCGGCTGTCTGGCCGCTTGGCTGTACGACAAGGACGCCGACCTTTCGATGGAGGGCACCGCAGGAGCACCATGAACGAACTGACCCAACGCCTGCGCACCTTTCTCAAGGTGGCGGAGCATCAGAGCTTCAACGTGGCGGCGCGGGAGCTGGATATCGCCAGTTCCACGGCGACGCGTCACGTCAATCATCTAGAGCGCCAGCTGGGCGAGCCGCTGCTGGTGCGCACCACGCGCCATGTACGGCTGTCGCCGGCCGGCGAGCGCGCCCTGATCCGCTTTCGCGCCATTCTGGCCGAGGTGGACCAACTGGAAGATGAGCTGGATACGCTGAGTGAGCGGGTCGCGGGGCCGCTGCGCATCTCGGTGCCGTGGCGCTATTCACGCCTCTATCTGGCGCCGCTGGTGAGCGAGTTCATGCAGTGCTATCCCGAGGTGGCGCTGGATATCGTCAGCAGCGACCAGCGGGTGGACCTGGTCGAGGACCACTTCGACGTGGCGCTGCGCATCGGCCATCTGGAAGATTCGAGCCTGATCGCGCGCCATATCAGTGATCAGCGCTTCGTGCTGGCTGCCGCGCCGTCCTACCTCGCCGCCCAGCCGCCTATCCATCAGCCACAGGACCTGGAGCAGCACCGTCTGCTGACCTTCAGCTATACCACCGCCAATCATCACTGGCGGCTGGTGCAGGGCGACCGGGAGCATCGCATCTCGGTGCGCGCCCGCGCGCTGCGCACCAACAATGCCGACATTCTCACCCAGGCAGCGCTGGGGGGCGCCGGCGTGGTGGTGCAGCCGCTCTGGGCCATTCGGGAAGAGCTGGCAAGTGGCCGCCTGCTGCCGGTGCTGGAGGACTTTCAGGTCACCTCATCGGATTTCGACACCGGTATCCACGTCGTCTTCGCGCGCGAGAATCAGCATAACCCGCGCGTACGTGCCTGGGTCGACTTCCTGCTTGCCCGCCGCGAGCGGCTGTCCTGCTGACAGGCCCTGTGAACGACACGCAGGAAACATGAAGGGCCCGGTCTCGAGAGATCGGGCCCTTCATGTTTTCAGGCTGCGCGCTGGGTACTTATCAAGCGGCATCTACCAGGCGGTACCTGCCAAGCGGCGCCTGGCCACTGCTGCTGCTCAGGCAGCCATCAGTAGAGGATATCGCTGCGGATGATGTACTTGGCACCGTCGCGGATCGGCTCGCCGGCATGCACGCAGTGCTGCGGGTGCGAGCCATGCGGGAAGCACAGTACGCCACCCTTGGGCGTGGAGACCGAGACCTTCTGGATGTCATCCTGCGACTGGGCCGGTTTGCCGGGGTCGCGACGGCTGACCAGAAACTCGGTGCGCCCGCCGGTATAACCATCGCTCAGGAAGATGAGGAAGGTGTACTGGCTCATCAGGCCCGGATAGGCGTCCTGGACGATCTCGCCATTGATGACGCGACTGCCCGGCCAGGCACCATCGGTGTGCGGCTTGAAGAAGTCGCCGGCCTCGTAGCGATAGACGCGAAAGCGCGCATTGATGCCCTTGGCGCCTTCGCCCTGGATCTGCTCGGTCACCAGCGGCGCCGAACGCTGCCAGATGACCTGATCGACCGCTTCACTGACGACCCAGTTGACGTTGTGGTTGTGGCGTACCGAACGCGGCAGTGAGACGGGCGCATCTTCCTCGAAGCCCATTTCCTCCAGGGCGGCGACGAAGTTGTCGGCCTCGGCGGGTGTCAGCACATTGAGCAGCTGGAAGGCCCCCGGGACACCCTCGACTTCCTGACGGACCACCTCTGGTGCCGCGTCGGCCTCGAAGAGATCAGACACGTCGCCGTTGTCGGTCCAGATGGGCAGGGGCGTGGGAGAGAAGCCGCGTTCGTGGCGGACGACATGGAAAGACAAGCTCATGGCAAAGCTCCTGAATGATGAAGAATGTGAGATGAGAATCTGGTGGCCGCCAGGCGGTGGCCGCCAGGCCTGCAAGGAGGGAGGCCTGGGCGACGGTCATCTGGTGGCGAGTGCCGATAAGGTCGGGCGAGGGGCGGGCGAGGGGCAGCAACCCGGATGGGCCAGGTGTCTGCCATCTCGACCGCGGCGCTCAGCCGCCACCAACCAGTCATTTTCAACCAGCCGCCACCGACCAGCCGTTATCAACCAGCGGCCGTGACACCTCAGTCGGGATAGCGGACCAATACCCGCGTCTCGAGACTGGTGCGTGTCGGCGCATCGTCGGGCGTATCGAGCAGCTCGGCCGCGGTATGCGCGACCGGCGGCTTGCCGGCGCTGTCGAAGGCATTGAAGACGATGGCTTCGTCGGGGCGCATCTGTGAGGCGAAGTACCAGCGGTGAGCCGGATTGTGCACGAGGCCCTGGATCTGGCCGCAGCGGTCCGGATAGAGGATGTCGATGTTGACCCAGTCCTCGTGTTGCACGCTCTGGGTATCGGCGAAGGCCAGCGGGTCTCGTGCGACGGCCTGCTCGACCGGCTGCCAGACATTGACGATGCCGTAGTGGCCGCTCAGCCACTGCTCCGCCTGCTCGGGCGGGAGCAGATCGCGCACGCGCTGCGGTCCAGAGCGCGGCGAGTAGTCGACATGCACATGCTGCGCCGGCACGCGCTCACCCTCGAAGCCGCGCAGGGTGTGGTCGAACACCTGCACCTCACTGACGCCGAGCTGCTGCTTGAGCAATGCCTCGATGGCCGGTGTGTGCAGGCGATCGCGCACCTTGGCATCGCGCACATCGACGGCAAGTTCGGGCGTGTCGAGAAACAGCAGCCCCTGGCAGGCGAAGCTGGGCGGTGTGGCGCGCAGGTCCTGCAGTCTGACACCGCGGCGGTCATGCTCCGGCTCGATACGGCGACCGGTCTCGCCGTTCGGGTCCACCTTGATCTGCAGGCCTTCCGGGCGGTCGAGCTGATAATTGACGAACGCCATGCGGGTAGGGACGGGCGCTGACATGAACGAGACCTCCTTCACGATGGGTTGTCAGAGGATGCCGCAGGACAGGCACTCAGGCGGGTGCCTGCGGTGCCGAGTCCAGGAGGCTGGTTCACGAGGCTAGTGCACTGGCGCGGGCAGAAAAAGGCGCCTGTCGGCAATTGGTTATTGCACATATGGCAATAATCAAGCGCCGACCGACGCTCAATGCCCGCCGGACAGGTGCAGACCAGCGATGGACAGCACGATGACGCCGATGCAGGCCATGCGGCGAAACGAGAAGTGCTCGCGCCAGAACAGCACGCCGATGATGGCGCTGACCACGGTCCCGATGCCGGAGAACACGGCATAGGCGATGCCCAGACTGATGGTGTCCATGGCCAGATACAGCAGGCTCAAGGAGGAGCTGAAGCCCAGCGCGACCAGCAACACGCCCATGCGGCGGTGCTGATTGGCGTACTGGTTGAAACCGGTGACGCCGACGACTTCACAGCAGCCGGCGGCGATCAGATAGACCCAATCCATGACGTCACTCCTGGTCATTCACTGAGGGTGGTCTGCGGTGTGGCACTCGCGCGAGGCTGCTTGTCGGCAGGCGCGCTGGGGGCCGTCTTGAGCACGATGATGCCGATCAGCATCAGCACCACGAAGCCCAGCGTGGACCACTGGAATTCGAGATCGAAGAACAGCAGGTCAGCCACCACCGTCCCCACCGTGCCCAGGCCGACGAAGATGGCGTAGGTGGTGCTGGCGGGCAGTGTCTTGGCGATCTGGGTGACCAGACTCAGGCTGATGATGACCAGCAGCACCGTCAGTGCCCATTCCAGCGGACTGTCGGCGACTTTCAGGCCCGTGGCCCAGCCGATTTCGCACAGGGTCGAGATCAGGAAGTAGAGCGTGATGCGCATGGTGATCGGGTGTCCTTGTGGGGTGTGTCTAGTCCTGAAATAGGTTGACACTTTGGGAACTCAAAACGCTCGATGCAC